>NZ_QRTA01000010.1:0-87465 GCF_003457875.1 Collinsella sp. AF28-5AC
AACGCGTTGCGCTGAGTCCTGAGGCTGTTGCAATGAAAATGAGAATCAAGGCTCCCAAAACTTTTTCGAACTTTTCTCGATTTGATCTTGCACCCAGCTCAACTACCAACTATACTATATGTCAGCAAGCGGGATGAAAGGCATCCCGTAGACCCTAGTGGAAGGAACAAACACCATGTCTATCAATCGCGTTCTGCTTTCCGGCAACCTCACCCGTGACCCCGAGCTCCGCGCTACCGCAGGCGGTACCCCCGTCCTCTCGATCGGCCTCGCCGTCAACGACCGCCGTCGCAACGCGCAGACCGGCGAGTGGGAGGATTACCCCAATTTCGTCGATTGCTCCATGTTCGGAACCCGCGCCGAGGCTGTCTCCAAGCACATGCAGAAAGGCGATAAGATTGCCGTCGAGGGCAAGCTCCGCTTCACCCAGTGGGAGAAGGAGGGACAGCACCGTACCAAGCTCGAGGTGGTCGTCGAGGATATCGAATTCATGGCCCAGCGTCGAGACCAGTAGGAACTAGAAGGCAGGTGGTCGCAAGGTCACCTGCCTTTTGACATATGCAACTAGCGGAACGATAACCGTTCCGCGTCTTTTATTCGCGATGGAATTATCCAGCAGTCTATAGATTGGCGGAGCGTATGGTAGTTGATTTTAAATAATCGGATGCCTACAGCCGCGCAAATGTCGTCGCTTATAAAGCGCAGGACGGAAGCATTTACGTGGGTGTTGCAATCTACCCATTTGATTCCAGAGATTCGGTTTTCCGTCGCAGCGCGAGGTATTTATCGGGGGAGGGTCGCAGGGCGGCGTTGGACTTCCAGGCATTGGTGGCCGGTGAGTTCGATTTACTTGAGAAGTTTGATGCCTATGCTATTCCGATCGATGCAGACATGTTGGCCCTTTGCGGGGTTAATCTGGCCCTGTCCAAGACAGACCTTCATCTGGCGCTCGAGGAGGAAGCTGTATTGCTGGACAGAGACTTTGCCGATGCATTCGATTTTGAAGAGGAATAGTTGCCAGGAGTATCGATACTTCGGTACACCTTATATTTTTCTTAGGGGATCTTGCATCTCTATCAATAACCAACTATACTATATGTCAACAAGCGAAACGTTAGGCGTTTCGCAGACCTTAGTAGAAGGGAATTGACATGGCTACGAAAAGCTATCTGGCAACAGCATTTATCGGCGAGAAGGAGGTTAGTGGAGCTTTTGGAAGTGGCGAGTTTCGCTCGAGCCTGAACTTTGCGAGGCGAGAGCTTCGCGGGTACCAGCGCCTAGCGGAGACCATCTACCGACACGAAGTCGTATTCTGCAACCGACGCGGTCTCGAGGATATAGTCGCCCCAGAGCTTGAGTTCGGCATCCTCACCGAAACGAAAGATAGTGAGACTGGTATTGTGGAGGCCAATTTTTCCGTGACGTCGACCTACACAGCCGAGGATTTCGTATCGGATACGCGAGACGCATTTCTCTCCTTTGCAGCCGAAGATTTCGGCGAGCAAATCGCATCCGAGTCCGCGGCGCTCGTTGAAGGTCAAACCGCGTCGATGCCATGGCATAAGCGCTTCGAAATATGGAACTGCCTCACGAGTTACGACCTATATGGCGTCTCAACTGCAAATCAACTCATTGATGGGGTCAGGGAGCTCGCCGCCGCCCTTGCCGATGGGCGCACAGCTGACGTAGACGGGGTAAGCCCCGTTTTCCAGGCTTTCCACCGTGCCGAGCGAAATAACCTCGGCAGGGAATAGGAGTCTCCAAAGATACGCCTTGATATTAACGATTTAGAGCATCGGTTTATCCGATGCCCTTTTTCATACCATTTCTCTTGACTGATCTTGTTTTTCTCCCATATTCTCCTATACTATATTTAACGAGCGGGATGAAGAGCGTCCTGCAAATCGAAAGGAGATACCCCTATGGTTGCAGTAGTCAACGGCAAAGGCGAGCAGGTTAACGACTTTCAGTTCCTGGACTGGGAGAAGGCAGAGAACTATTTGATGGGGCAACGAGAGAAAGGCGAACGCGACCTGTACCTGCGCGGCGATTTTGTCACCCCAGTTACCTATGATGGGGTCTATTTCATCGTAGTCGGTTTTGCCGATGATTACAGCATTGTTATTAAGGCCAAGCACCTACCCTGCCCAGACGAGATTATGAGCTGGATTGAGTCCGATATGAAAAAGTTCGGATATTCCGATATCTTCGAGTATTACGTGACGGACGAGGACGACGTGTACACGGGCTACGACACCGATAACATCGACAACTGGCCTGTTTTCGGAGCATAGTTTAGCGACTCAAGGCGATCGGAAACGATTGCTATTTTCGTGCTATTTTCTCCAATTGATCTTGCAACCCTAGCTATATTCAACTATACTATATGCCGACAAGCGGAACGAACGGCGCTCCGCAAACCCGTAAGGAGAAACGACTGATGAACAAACAGGACTACATCGAGAAGATTGCAAACTGTATCGCCGATAGCTGGCTAGCTGCCGATGCAGGCGATCAGGTTGCTTGCAAGGCGGCAAAGCGGGGTGCCATGGAAATCGCCAAGCAGGCCGCCGAGAACCTCGGCCACACGGCCGGCTATTGGCTCGCTGAATCTCAATTCCGCGCGGCCGACCTTTATTAGAACTTAAGTCGGAAGGGGGACTGCTCTATGTCGGGCAGTGCCCCTTCATGCCGATACGCTCAATCATTTTTGAATTGGACGATACAAGGGGAAAGGTGCCGCTAAACAGATGGTTATCCTCAAGAAAAATGCCCTGATAAAGCTCCTAGGCGATGAACTCTACGGGATTGAACTGGACTATGCGATGCTTCCCGATTCCGAGAGACGTGCGACCGAGAGGCGGGAGGTCCTCGATATCGTTGGGGGTCTTTGCGAGGTCTATGGATACAATCGGCGCGAAGTGCAAGCGCGGGCCCAAAACCGGCTTGAGAGGCTTCTCCTCCGAAAGGTCGATAATGGCGATTGGGATCCTTACGCCAACATTAAGTTGGCCGAGCTTTCTAGGTTGATTTCCGATCTCAGCCGAACACATTGAGCGAATAGGTCGTTCCCGCACCTAGCCGAACGCCCCCGCGGCCCCTCCCGGGGCCCGGGGGCGCCGTTTTCCCAGTTGAAGGAACGGTGGAGATGTGTTTCGATGGGTCCGGTGGCCATGCTCCGCCCGCCGCCCGGCACCTCCTCCCAGACCCAGCCGAACGGTCGGTCCGCCTATTCCGTTTTTCCCTTTCAGGCTAGGACAGCGGGGCATCGCCCCTCTCTGCGCGCGCCCGCGCGATGAGCCCCGGCGTCAGGTCGAGCCCGCCGACGGGCACGTCCTCGATGCCGTACGCCTCCAGCAGCGCCGCCGCGTCGTCGCCGAGCATCGCCCGGAAGGTGCGGGCGGGCGTCGCGAAGCCGAGCGCGCCGCGGGGCTCGGAGTTCACGTGCGACATCGCCAGCGCAAGGTCGGCCGGGGCCAGCCGGTCGAACCTGAGGCCGCGGCCCTTGGGCAGCAGCTTCCTGATCTCGACGTGGTTGCGCTCGCAGGCGCCCTTCTGGTCGCTGCGCCGGGGGTCGCAGTAGAACAGCCTCGTCTCGCCCGGCCCCTCGCCGATCAGCGCGGCGATCGCGCCCTCGTCGGAGAACTCGGCGCCGTTGTCGGTGAGGACGGCGCGGAACACGCGGCGCGTCCCGCCGGCGCCCAGCACCGAGCGCACGCCCCCGAGCGCCGCCGCCACGCTCTCGGCGTCCTTCGCCGCGAGCGGCAGCGCGAGCTGCAGCCTGCTGGGGCGGTGCAGCAGCGTGAGCAGGCAGGCGCTGTCCTCCCGCGAGCCCTCGACGGTGTCCATCTCCCAGGCGGCGGCGCACGCGTCCTCGCCCAGGCCGAGGAACGCGGCGTGCGACCTGCGGGGCGAGTGCGGCGTCGCCCTCTTCGGGGCCCGGTGCGACCTGGGCCTGTAGCCGACCTTGCGCCTGAGCTCCATGTTGGTCATGCCGTCGTAGCCCGCCGCGACCCAGCGGTAGATCGTCGAGGGCGACAGGTCCACGGGCCCGCCGTTGCGGGCGGACAGCTGCTCGGGCGAGAGCCCCCGGCCCAGGCCGTCGCGGATGAGGGCGAGCGCCGCGGCCGCGGCGGGCTCGTCGGCGTCTATCCCGCGCCTCGACGAGACGAGGACCGAGTCCGCGCACAGCTGCGCGGCGCGGGCCTCGTAGAAGACGTGCGGGCGGCGCTTGCAGCCGATCGCGCGGTACCGCCCGCACCCGTTGCAGCAGCGCGGCCACGCGGCCAGGCGCGGGCAGGCCGCCGACAGGTCGGCGGAGGCGTCCACGCGCTCGCCGCGCCTCTCCCTCGGCGCGGTCACGAACCTGTGCGACGCCACCTCGGAGCTCACCGTCGAGGGCGACCTGCCCAGCTCCCTCGCGATCTGCCTGCACGAGGCCCCTCGCTCCAGCATCCCCTGGACCGTGTTCCGCTCGTGCCTGGTGAGCCTGCCGTAGGCCCTCGGGGCCGCCTTCCCGGCCCCCTTCTTCCTCTTTCCGGACATGCCGTCCTCCGATCTCCCGGGGCCGGCCGGTCCGGCCCTCAGGGTATCGGATTCCCACATTCATCCGTACATGTACGGATGAATGTGGGAGGTGTTCGGATGAAGTTGCCAATCAAGGGCCGAGCTTTCTAAAGTCATTTGTCTTAGACAGCTCTTGTATCCCCGCTCGTTTTCAACTATACTATATCCCAACAAGCGAAACGAAAGGCGTTTCGCACGCCCGAAGGGAGATGCCCCATGAACCCTATCGATTCCAAGCTCAAGAAGATTCTCGCCATGATTGACGGCGCGACTTCCGAGGGCGAAGCCAGGGCGGCATCCCTTGCCCTCCAGCGCCTCCTTGCCGCGAACAACATGACCATCGACGATATCGACCTCAACGACGATGCCCCCGAGGTCAACGAATCTGCCGAAGACCTCGGCAAGCGCGTGCCGGAGTGGGTCAAGGTCCTCGCTTACGTTATCGCGAAGAACTACCGTTGCCGTTACTACATGCAGACGAGCCATGGCGCATATGACTATTGGAGCGGCCGTCGCAACGTGACCGGCACCCGTTTCGTTTTCGTCGGCGAGTCCCAGGACGCCACGGTCGCGGCCGGTTGTTTCCGCGCCACCAAGCATGCGATTGAGACGTGTTTCAAGAAGTTCTGCGACAAACGTTTCGAGCAGGATGGAACCAAGATTGGGCGCCGCGCGGGTGTAAAGAATAGCTATTGCCTCGGCTTCATCGAGGGCCTCGAAAACTCCTACCGCGAGCAGCTCGAGCAAGACGAGACCATGGCCTTGGCGATTGTGGTGCCCGAGAGCGTCAACCGCTACATGAATGACGAACTGAACTGCAAAAAGATGAAGCCCCGCCCCATTACCGTCTCCGCCGATCACTCAATCGAGGATGCCGGCAGGCAGGACGGTTACGGCTTCGGTCAAGGCGACCGTATCGCATCCTGCGCATAGCGACCGACACCAAATAGGGGAGGGTGATGCCCTCCCCATCCATTTCCTATATATGGCCATAGGAAAATTAGCGCCGATTTGGGTGGAGTTGGTTCGCTATCGTACTGATAGAATTAGACAAAATGCATGACTGCAATGAGTCATGCGACCCCGCTACAGGAAGGGACGATTATGTTCGACTTCAAATGTTCAATGCAGGCCCAGCTCGATAACTTGTGGCTCAAGCCCGAAGACCTCGCACGAGGCATCGATGTTCGCGTGTCGAGCGTGCGCAAATGGCTCGACCCCGAGCTCGATTGCGTTCCGGTCAAGGACGCCTTTGATTGGGTCTACGACCAAACCGAGAAGCTCGGAAACCTTACAATGCATTGCCTGAACGAGGCGAATGAGTCTGCCGAGAAGTTCGGCCGACATATCCTTCGCTGGTATCGCGACGAGGATCTGCCCGAGACCGAACCGATGGGCCTCTACAATCTAGCGAGTCATCTCGTTGCCGACCAACTTGAGGCTAAGGATATAGAGTGCTCATTTGTCTATGCGTGCCGCGATGATGAATGGATCGAGCAGCACTTGGACGATTTTCCCGACCTCGATCCGAAGGCCGAGTTTTCCGCCTGGGCAGATATCTTGGGAGTGCCGACGTCAGAGATTGCAATGGGGCTGGGCATTACAGGTCGCTCGGTAAAAGACTGGAAGAACCCCAAGCGCGACACGATGCTGCCGGTAGACGAGGCATGGGACTTCCTGGAGGATTACGCCGACACGATTGAGATCCGAACCGCGGAGCTTCTCAAAAGCAAGCCCAATCCGATGCCGTATCATCCCATGACCCGTCTCGGGACCCTTTCGAAACGGGAACGTATCGATAACCTTGCAGCCCTCGCGGCCTCCAAGAAACTCATGGCCGATGGCAAGACCGTTGTTGATTTCGCATACGTCTAAGACCGTCCTGCGGGCTGAAACAGTTGCAACCCAATGGCTAGACCCAGCGCGAAGCATGCCGTGGCATCGCTTCTATTGGATGATGAATGGAAAGTGACCTATCAATGACCATAAGCGATGGAATGATCAGGGCAGAATGGCGCTCCTTGGAACAAGCCGAAAATGCCAAACGAAAATGCGCGGACTGCCTCTATTGCACTTGCAACGGAAACGTTCGGGACGATTTGCACCGTCCCGAAGATACGAAAGTTGAGTACATATGCCACCGCAGGGACGGCCATGAGTTCGAGACCGCCCATTCGAACCGATGCAATTACTGGAAGAAACGCGACGAAAGCTGATCAGAGCGCTACTTTTTCACATCGGTCCGCTGTTTGTTCTCGTCAATCCCACGCAGGTCGAACTGTTTGTTTCCGCGTTTAAGTACGAGCTGCCAGCCGCACGCATCGCAGATCTTTACAAACTCATCGATGGTGAATCGCGTATTGTTGTGCAGTCGCGTTGACAGACTGCCTTTCTGCTTGCCGGTTTTAATCGATGCATCCTGCAGTGTCATACCGCAATCCTGCACCATATAGCGAATAGCGTCGGACGAACCGATTCGTTCAAGCACTGGATACCTCTTTCAGATATACGATAGTCTATTCTGATTATAGCCATTCTAGCTATTTCCTAGACGCGACAATGCGATCGGTCGTTGCCCGACCCCTGCCAAAAGCACTGAAAACAGTGCCGGATCGTCCCTCAATCGTCCTCGGTTCGCTCGTGAGATTGCCTCAGCGGCAAATCACGCTGGATATATTCAGTCTGTCCCAAGATGTAAGAACTAATTCCCACATTAGGAGGACAGATGGATAACGATACCCAATTCGACCCGGCAACCATTCGTATGGCGTATTTCGCCTTGCTCTTGAGCGGCAGGAGGGGCGACAACCTAGAGCTCGCCGTTGCCCAGGAAATGCTAAAGCTGGAACGTCTCACGGCCGATCGCTCGTTGCCGTCCATGATTGGCCGTTCGGTACGAATCGCGGCAACGATTAACTCGATTGAGTTCGAGGAATCTTCGAAGCGTTACCTGATTAAGTTCCAAGCGGACAACGGAGAAAAGGAGGAGAGGATCCGTTCCGAGCGCGTTGATTCCAACCATAAGAGCGCGGTAAAGAAGATTTGGGAACGTGACCTGGTCGGTCATCGTGTCCTCCTCTTCAAATACAAAGACAGGGTCGGAACAAAAGAGGCGCCCAACGGCTATCGAATCGCCCCATACTGCATCGACCACGGCAAGGCGGAGTAGCAACAGATGAAGCGTACGAAACTGGAAGACCTAGATCTAAAAGCAATTGTGGAGTCCGAACTAGAGAACCGCAACTGCGATGGACTCTATTCTCCATGCAACCGTTGCGAGCGCGGATGCTCCCGCACGGGGCTCTTCTCATGCGGCAAGGCGTGTGCAGATTGCCGCCCTGGATTGCAGCACCCAGGCACAAGCGACCTAAAGATCATCTCACATGATGAATATTGCGAAATAATCGATCGAATCGAAGCTGAACACAAGCGCAACGAGGAGAAGCTCCGAGCCGAGGCAATTGAGAAAAGAAAGGCCAAACGACTCGAGGCAAAGCAGATTAAAGAGGAGAACGCCCTCAAAAAGAAGCAGCGGCGAGCTGATAAACGAAAGCAGCTCATTGACAGCATCCATGCAAAACTTGAGAAGCTGGTCGAAGATATTTCAGCCGCGATACGCACGAGTATTCTTTGCAAACTTCTCAGTGGCGTATCGATCGGATCGATTGTCTTCTCGATTGCATCTATCATCTTCTTTGAGGTTATCAAGCATGAATGGATGGCTTCGGCGGCAAAGGCAGAAGCGCTTGCAGCCGTCTATCTATTCCAAAAGCTGTTTATGTTCGAGGCGATCTACGTATTCGTTATCGTAGCGTTTACGATCGGCTTGATTATCGTCCGCGTCGTTCGCGGCGATTGGAAGGTTGATTTCGAGCTTGAAGAACAGCCTGAAAAGGAAGAAAAGGACGATCAGTTCTTCCTTTAGGATTATCCGTACCCTCGCTCCTTATATATCTCCAGCCTCATATTATTGGGTCAATTCATTTTGGATTGACCCAATTTCTTTCTTCAAAAGCAGTCTTGATAGCTGATTTGATGTTCATCCGCTCGTTGCACAAGAGCCTGGCAGGACTATGATCGGGGCCGATATTTTTTTCTAATCTCGTAGTAGGGGTGCGACATTACTGCGACAGAGGTGCGACATTTTTGTTGCCGTTAGTTTCATTCATAAATAGGTCGAGCTTTGTCACAGGCTTTCAGACGATGATTTAGATTTCCTTTGCTATCTGATTTCAACTCACCGTCTTATAGATTTTCAATTGCCGATGCACTGCTTTTGCTTCAAAACAACCGCGAACATGTATTTAGCAGTGCTGAGATTCTTATAGGGCAGACCGAATTTCAGTTCTAAATTGCAGTCCAGAAACCAACCAAATAGCAACTAGAGACTAATTGAAAGGCATGCGGAGTGCCTTGAATGGCACTCCGCGGTATCACTGTTTGCTATTATTCATATTCTTATAATTCCGCCGAAATGCCGATGCATTTGAATTGCGCGGCTTATTTGGGATTGTATTCTGCGTATTTTTGCCCGTTTGCTTTTTAGGAATCAAACGGAATCTATCTACCCGCTCGTTAGGGTTGCCATTGTATCCCATCAAATTTGGCAGAAGCTAATGCCTGATTCACACGCAGAAGCGAGAACGAAAACCTATCAGCTCACCCATGTCCACATGTTTCTACCGCTCCTTTATTTTCTTCAGCAATTACTTCCGTCCTTTACGCACGCTGATTCCAGTTTGTAATTTATGGTTACGGGTACTATCCTGCGTGCGATTTAAAGCAATTTGCAAACCAAGCGGAGTGCCTTGAATGGCACTCCGCAGTATCACTATTTGTTCTTACTCTATTTATCCAAAGGCGAAAATAGCTTCGCAAACGACTTGAATCCCCCATATTGCTGTGCAATAAAACTTCCGGCAGTTCTTGATTTCCTTTATATCGAATAACGTTTTCAGTCTCAGAACTGCAACCAGTTTTTAATTTACGGCGTGCATCAATCGGTACGCGAGGCGCTTTGCTTTTCTAATTCAACTACCCGCCTTTCAATAATACGCAGTCAATTTACGTTTCTAAATTGAAAGAACTGGCTTTCCTTTTGCAAACAATCATCAAACACGAAGCGCTCGCACCATCGTTTTGCGTTGCACGGAACCCATTTACCGACTTTCCAAGTTAATACAAATACATTTGCAAATATCGATTTCACTCCCGAACAACAACCAAATCAGCGTTCAGATCTTATTGCTAGAACCCAATCAACCTTACAAATAGTTTGTTGTCGAACTAATCCCGCCCTTGTTCAAATCGGAACCCGTATATAACTTACTAATTGCCGCACACACATCAGAACTCGATCCCAGACTACTGAACCGCTCACCAAATAGGGGAGTGCGCTACCTGATCCGAATTGCAGATCACTGTGGTTTCCTGCCAAGCGCATCTTCAGAACACACCTACTTTCATCGCCCGTAACTTCTTTGCTAGCCCTGTTCCCCATCTGTTTCATTGTCGGACATTCATCACGAACCTTATGTCCTGTCAGACATTTACGCTCCTCGGCTGTGGGGTTGTCAGACATTACCTAGGCAATCAATAGCAGCCTGTCAGACATTTCCCAACGTCCCGACCACACGCCACGGAATAGCAGAAATTGCCCCAAGCAGGGGCCGATCACCCCGCGGCGCGGCCGCCTGCCCTGCGGTCAGGCGGCAGGTGCAAAAGGGCCTTGCCAATTGTGGATGCCGCAGCGGCAACACCTGAGCCCACCCAAAAACGTGCCCCAAACTACCCATAAGGCCATTTTGCACGCCAGCTTCGTTCAACGTCAGACATTAGGAATGTCAGACATTGAACCTGCGGCAAAGCCGCAGCTGGGGCCGCTAGCGGCCTGTAATCGCGTCGCTCCGCTCGCTCCCGTCAAGCGAAATGTCAGACAGGCTGTCAGACATTTTGATCCGCTTGACGGACGGCCTGCTCGCGAAGCTCACCATCGGCCGTAGTTAAGGAGATACGAAATGTCAGACATTTCGACAGATGAAAATGAATCCCAGACCGCCACACCCAATTTGT
Source organism: Collinsella sp. AF28-5AC (assembly GCF_003457875.1). Lineage (NCBI taxonomy): Bacteria > Bacillati > Actinomycetota > Coriobacteriia > Coriobacteriales > Coriobacteriaceae > Collinsella > Collinsella sp. AF28-5AC. Next base: position 10,639 of record NZ_QRTA01000010.1, read on the forward strand.
CAGGCAATAGCCCCGACGCATCCCAAATGTCTGACATTTTGCAGCCCCAAACGCCGACCTCCATGTCGACCCAAGCGCAGCCCAGCCAGTCACACGAAATGCCTACGGCCTGCCTGTCCGACATTTTGCCGCCTCCAAACGCCTCACAACCCGCCACCCGCCGCATCACGGTCCGCCTCCCGACCGCAGACCTGACCGCCCTCGACTCCCGAGCTGATGCCCTCAACGCGAGTCGCAGCGACTACCTCCGCACGCTCATCGCGCTCCCTGTCACGCTCGACCTTACATCCATCCGCCATGCCACACCGGGCTCCGAATCGCTCACCCGTCCGCTCGGCCCAGACCTCGCCCTCATACAACCCGACAGCCAAACGAATAGTTTGGCAATCCAAGCCATTACCGACAGCATGCTCGAATCAATCTCCAACGAGGTCCGCGCCATCGGCGTCAACTACAACCAGGCAGTCCGTGCCCTGAATCGCATCATCAAGAAGTACGGCAACCATCGCGCCCTCTCGCAGGATGAGCGAACGGAGATTGTTGAGCTCTATGAGCGCCTCTCAAAGCAGAACAAGGCGATCTATGAGCGCCTCAAGACTCTCGCATCCGATGTCGAGGCCCTGTCCGCTAAACCGTCCGTCAACCTGACTGCCATCGGCTTGGTTCAAACCGAGGCCCCTGTCAATAAAACCGAACCCGAGCGCCGCCGACGAGTTCGCGGCAAAAAACACGCCACACTCCGACTCGACCAATTTGAGGACGGGGGCAACTCATGACCTATATGAAGCCCCTCTCCGGTCATAGCTCAGTCAAATGGATTCGCTACTATCTATTCAAGAACGACCGCGCCCTGGACAAGGATTTCCTGAACCTCACCGATCGCGACTGGAAAGGCCGCGACTGGGCGAAAGTGATGGACCGAACCCGCGAGATTTTCGGAAACAACGTGCCGGTCAAAAAGGACACCAAGGTTCGTACTTACGAGCACATGATCATCTCGCTCGACGAAAAGGATAACGGCGTAGAACTCGACGACTTCCGCGATTTCGTGAATGAGTGGGCATCCAAATGGTTCGATTCGCGCGGCCCGGAAGGGGAGGGAATCGGTCGCTTCGAGGTAGCGATTGCCTATCACGATGACAATAAAGCTCGCGGGGTCCAAGGCAAGCAGGGCATCCTCCACGCCCACATAGTCATCAACAATACCGAACTCGAGACCAAGCGCCGCATCTCCGGTTTGCTCACGACCAAAGTTGTCCAAGCAATGCGAGCTGACTTACAGACAATGTCACTCGAGCGCGGGTGGCACGCATTCGCTACCGATGGCAAGTCCTACACCCAGGCCGAGATGGATGCCAAGGGTCTGCAAGTCTCCCGCGGTAAGAGACTCGATCGTGCAATGGCGGCACTCGACAGGGTTCTCGCTAATGAAGCGAGAGGCGCTCAAATCAAGGACTACGGCGATGCCATGCAAGAGAAAATGGAAGAGACCTATTCAGTTGAGAAGATGATTCCCGAGACATATACGGGTAACGAATCTTCCAGTCTGCGTCTGAAGGTCGGCAAAGCCGACCCGACCAAATCCAACGAGATCGCCGGACTTTCGTACACCACTATGACAACCGATGACGGACGTATGATGCGTTTGGTCGTTCCGCGCGGATTTGGTGACTCCGATACCATGGCGGAGAGACAGATTGAGACTCGTGAAGGCTGGACATGGAAGGACGACATTCGCGATCGTGTGGACGTCGCGATGCGAATATCCAAGGACCCTGTTGACTTCGCAACAAAGTTGAACGAACTTGGTGTTCAAATCAACTACAACCGAGACGGTGACCTCGTCTACCATCATCCGAGCGACCCCATCTCCAGGAAGGTCAAGGGCTTAACGCTCGGTAGGCAATATACTGCGGAATCGATAGAGCAGACGATGGCCGAGAAATACGGTGATCGTCGTCAACGAGCACACAACCTGCCGGGCCGCGAACGCTGGATGACCGAAGATGAGCGCTCCGCGGCACTTGCGATCGCCAAGGCTGCTATGCCGTGTACGCGAGAAGGTACGGAACTCATGAACCGCTTGAAATCGGCTATCGCGAAGAATGATTCCGCCCCGCGCAAGCAAATGAGCCATGTTTCTAACGTTGAGTACCCTTCCTCGTTGGCTAACTCACTTGGCATAGAATACCCAAAGACTTCCTCAGCAGGCGATGGCCGACGCAAGAAGATGACCGAGGACGAGATTCTCGAGGCAATGGCGGACATTCGCGATGAGAAGGGCCATGGCGGTCTCGCTGCAAACAATCCGACGGGCACTTCTTCCAATACCGGCATTTCTCAGCATCAGGAAGATGCGACCGAGATTCAGAAAACCAAACATCACTAAGGAGTGGGCATGATAATTGCTATCGAGTACAAGAACGGCCGTATGAAGGAATTCGACACGAGTGCCTTCACCGCCACCAATGCCATGAGTGCGGGCGATAAGACAGCCCGAAACGTCATGACCGAGCTCGACTTACGGCTCGACCTCGTAGACAAAGTTGGCCTAAGACTTGATTTCTATTGGTATGACGCAACACCCCAGGGCCAGCGCGTCGATATTCCAGGTCTCACGGATTCGAAAGGGGACCCCGTCAGCCTCACCTCTGCATCGAGGCGCTTGGGGACCTCCGTGCTCCTCTGCTCCCGCGAAGGCATCAAACAGATTTCCCGCATCATCGTACAGCGTGCAAACGGAACAGTGGATGTCCTTTGGCGGCAGGGTTCTGGTGATTGGCTTATCAACGGCGCCAGGTTCGAGGCTCAACGAGTTCTCTCCTATACGGACAGCAACGTTAGCTCAATGAATCGCCAAGCAGTGTCTGTTTACAAGTATATGAAGAAGGCTCACCCTCAGATGACCGAAGAGGAGCTTTGTGACCTTATCGGCTACCCAATCGATGCATACAAGGAAATACAGCTGGAGGAGTCGATAAACAGCGTGGAGGCGGTCGGCGCGGAACTCATCGAATCGGATGATGGGGGAGAGTCCAACTATTCTCCCGAGCCGGAAAATCCCGACCCTTCCGATTCTCCCGTCACCCCATCCCTCGGAAAGCATTTCGCCGTGGACGAAGACGATGACGGATTCGATGACGATGAGGACTCTCTGTTCGATGTCTGACATTTGCCACGACCGTCGGATTCATGATATTTTGTGTGTGTTGGCGTAACCCCAAGCGCCATGAAACAGGAGAGACGAATATACCGCCCGACCGTGCGAGGCACGGCTATCTATTCCAATTTGATTACGCTTGACTGACTCGGTATGACTCGGACCGTCTCTCCGCACGTTCTGACAGGAGATGACAGGTTTGCGGAAGTGTAACGACACCCAGACGGAAAACCAGATGAGCGCTTGGTCGAGGTGGTCTCGATGAAGGCGGCGGTCAAGGTAAGCGAGGCAATCTCTCGGCTTCGCAGGCAGATTGACACGACGGAGCTCGAGGAAGCAGTCGATGATTTTCTCGCGGCTTACGGAGAGCTTCGCAGCCAGTACTACTACGAGGACTCCGAGGCGAAGGCGAACGCAAAGACCGCCTCGACGCTTCTGGAAGCCGTTGACCGCGGGTTGATTGAGCTGCCCCAGACCGACGATGGAATCGTGATTGTCCCAGACATGAAGCTGCGCCTCCCCGATGGGGCGAAGCTCTACGTCAACTCAATCGAAATCGAATCGACCGCGACCGGCCGCGCCCCGATAGTCCGCTTCGAGGATGGCTCGTCTATCCGCTGTCGGCGCGGCTCGGGCGTGCAGATTGTCAGAATGCCACTCGAGGAGGAGCAGAATGCCGACTGAACGTGACACCCAGCTCGCCCTGCCGTTCCGCATCCCCGTTCTGCGTGTCTTCCTGCTGCCTTTCGTGCAAGACGGGAAGCGCGACCGCCTGTTCCTCATTCTGCTTGCCTGCGTCATGTCCACTGCAGGCTTTCTCATGCAGGGAAACGGATCGTATGACTCCGATGGCTGGTTCCTGCTCGCAACGGGAAAGCAAATCGTCGAGAACGGCATCCCGTACACCAACCCTTGGTCACTGGCGTCCTACAGGCCGATTGTCGTCCAGCAGTGGCTCCATGATGTGCTGCTCTACGGTTCGTATACCCTGGCAGGATATGCCGGCACGATACTCTATCAGGTCCTCCTCGCCGCCATCGTTGCCCTCGCGCTGGCCTTTGCAATCCAAGGATTCGGCGATAAACGCCTGACTTTGCCCCGCCTGCTGTTCTGCATCGGCCTAGCCTTTTTCGGGACGGGAATCTATATATCCGTCCGTCCTACCGCATGGTCGATGGCATGCATGGCGCTGACCGTCGGCGCCTGCACCCGCTGGCAGCGTACCGGTGACTGGCGCTATCTCATCGCCCTGCCCGCGATCACGGTGCTGCATGTGAACATGCAGTCGGCCATGTGGCTCCTAGATGTCTTCCTCGCCGGCTGCTTCCTTCTTCCCCGCGACCTATCCGATTTCAAAACCACCACCCCCGATGAGATGCTGGCCGAGATCTTCCCGTTAACCATCGCCCTGCCTGCGATGCTTCTCGCCGCCTTCGTGAACCCGTACGGCGTCGACGGTGTCCGCTACGTGATCGACTCGATGGGTGCTGCATCTTACGCAAATGTGATATCGGAGATGAAGCCCGCCTTCGAGGCGACGAACGGCTTCTGCGTTGTCTTCTTCGCGGTCGGCTTCATTCCCACAGCACTTGCCGCCGCCATCGGGCGCAAGCGGATCGATGTCCCGCTGCTGGCCATCCTCATCGCCGCCTTGGTCGCGACGATGCTCCATTGGCGAAACGTCTGGATCTTCTCGGTTGCATCCGCCCTCGCCTTCAAGAGCCTGCTGACGGGAACCGAAGACCCTTCCGTATCTAAATCGCATCACGCGGCAAAAACTGCTGCCTTGATTGCCCTCCTTGCCGCAATCGGCCCGCTTGTTGCGAACTGCTGCGTCTGTGTCGCGAATGGAGGACAGTCCTGCTGGCAGGCCTCCGAACGCTCGGCAGGTTCCCTTGTGAGGGAGATTGTCAAAAGCGGCATCTACGACCCCGTTATTTATGCCGATGATCCCGTCATCTACAACTACCTGGAATGGAAAGGGTTGAAAGTTCCTTTCGACCTGCGACCTGAGCTCTGGGACGATAAGGGTACGGCGGGAGTCGTCTCCCCATACCGTGACTACGTGGACGGCATGCAATCCAAGAAAGCAAAGCTGTCCTACCTCGCGTTAGGCGATTTCGACTATTACATCGTCTCGACCGAATCGGCGCCTTGGTACGCAGCTAAATTGAACCTGCAAACCATTGATTCCACCGACACCCTGACTCTGCTGAAGGATGCGAGGTAGGGAAGTGGAGATCAAAGTCTGGGCGTACTCGGAGGGCGATGAATTTCCGAATCGCAGGTCCTCTTTTTTCCGCAGGCATTGGGAAGCATTTCTGATTGCTTTCGTGGCGATTATCCTCGCCGCTGCGGCGTGGTCATCTATTGCGGCAAGGTCTGCGAGCCAGCCGTCTTTCACGCCCGATTCACCCTATGTCTATGATGGAGCCGATGTCCTTGACTACTCCGTTGCCGATACCCTGACGCAACTAAACGAGACGTTGGAGAGCCAAGCAGATGGTGCACAGCTATACGTAGTGACTATCGACAACCTGCCGTTAGGTCAGACTATCGAGGACTATTCGATTGAGCAGGCTCAGCGCATCGGCGCGGGTGACTCCAAAAAGGACAACGGCGTACTCTACACGTTCGTGAAAAGCACCCACCAGGATAGGCTTGAGGTCGGATACGGTCTCGAGGACAGGCTGACGGATTAGGTCTGCTCGAAGATTCTCGACAGCGCCCACGGCTATTACCGAGACGGCGACATCAAAGCTGGCGTGAAAGACCCCGCGCGGGCTTTCTTTTGTCCGCCTTGAGAGCCACGCTACCGAACGTACCCAGCAGGGCAGGGCAGAGCCTTTCCCATCCATCACCCTCATGTTCTCCTCCTTCTTATTCTTATTATTCTCATCCTCCTTTTCCTTCTCCTCCTCCGGCGCTCATGCGCCGCCCCCAAACATCGCTATTCCTCAAAACCGAATATTTTTCAGTTTTGAGGAATAGCGTCGAAATCCTTCAAGCTCCGCCAATTGTCGCCACTTTATGAATCCTAGATTCCCATTACGCATATGTGGAATCCCGCCTATTATGGGAACCACCGAACGGACGGGGATCTAGCACCCCAATGAATGGTACTCTGTTTGGGTAAGAGGATTCGTCCCGTAGGATGAATCACTCGCGGAGTATATCCTCCCGGTTGGTTTTGAACGCCAACTGGGAGGTGATCTCCTTTTTCAAATCGCAATTCCAAAATCAAAATCCCCAGGCGCTTTCACCGAAAGCGCCTTTTTGTATTACAATAGCCATGACCTCCTTTCGGTGCGCCGTTATTCCTTTTTTGGATTAACGGCGCGTTATCTTTCTGTTATACTTAATATCGACCAAGGCGTACCCCAAGCGCCTTGTAGAGCAGGAAGATGAACAACATGCCCCAGAATCTAAACGGTTCGCGTGCATCCCGTTTCCAAAATGGTGCGCGTCATGCCGACTGAAACCGAAGAAACTAAAGCCCAAACGGCAAGCTCCATCATTGCCCCGCAGCAGGAGACGATTGTCCTGACAGCCTGCATGCGTTCGAAGGACGTTCGCGAGGACGTTCTCCCGATGCTGCTCGAGGATGATTTCGTCAAATCTGACCATCGTGCGCTGTTCCGCGCCATCCGCGCCATGCACGAGGCGAACTACCCGATTGACGACGTATCCCTGCTCGACTACCTGAGATCCAACCGTGAGTTGGATACCGCGGGCGGAGAGCAGGCCGTCGAGCGAATGTTCGAATCTGACATGCCCCTGCTGTCCTGGCAGACCGCCTACGACGAGCTGATCGATGTCTCGAGGCGCAGGGCGCTCGTGACGGCGATGAACGAGATCGAGGCCGAGGCCTACGGAACCCCGACCGATATGAAGGCATTCGTCTCGAAGGTCGAGGGCTCGATCGCACGGGTGGCCGAACGCCGCGATATGCGCCCCTATCGGCACATCTCATCGTTTCTCACCGCAGCTGTGGACGAGGTCAGAGACCTCGATAGCGTCCCCTTGGACTCCACCGTCGTGAACACGGGCTTTGCAACCCTGGACGAGATGCTGGCAGGACTGCGAGCAGGGCAGCTCATCGTAGTCGGCGCGAGGCCTGCCGTCGGCAAGACCTCTTTTGCCCTCACCCTCGCGCTGAATGCCGCCCGCCAGGGCGTGAAGGTCGGCATTTTCTCGCTCGAGATGTCAGGCAAGGAACTTGCTCAGAGAATCATCTGCGCTGAATCAGGCGTCTCGATTTCCCATTTCCGCATGGGAACCATTCCCAAGGCTTCATGGGACGCGATTGCGGCGGCCTGCTGCGACATCCCCGGCAACGGCATCGAGATCGAGGACAAGGCGAGTGTGACAATAGGGGATATCCGTGCAACCGCTGCCCGCATGATGCGAGGAGCCGAGCGCGGGCTGATTGTAATCGACTATCTCCAGCTCATCTCGTCCGCATCCGATGGTGCCAGATTCCAAAACCGTGCAGTCGAGGTCGGCGAGATAAGCCGCCGCATGAAAGTGTTCGCTAAGGAACTGGGCGTTCCCGTTGTCACGCTGGCACAGTTGAGCCGCCAGGCCGAATCCCACCCAGGCCTGCCACGCCTGTCGGATCTTCGCGAGTCGGGATCCATCGAGCAGGACGCGGATACGGTTCTATTCCTGTCGCGCGACCCGGACGAGATTCAAGACGAGAAATCGGGTTCAAGGCAGGTCATCCTGTCGGTCGCGAAAAACCGCAGCGGCCCCACAGGCGAGATCGACATGCTCTTCGTCCCCACGAGCACGAAATTTTACGAGGTGGGACCCAGAAAGGAGACCAGCGATGAGTAGGAAAAAGGCCAAGTGCGCATCGAACAAGATTGTCGGGCGCTGCCTTGAATCGGATGCCCAATCACAGACCATCGACGAGGGCTTTGCATTTCTCGACCGTCCGATTCTCAAACCGCGCGAGGCTCTCGCGTATCAGTGGGCGCTGCGCAACATCGCGCTTCAGAACCTGCGGATTAAATCGGAAAGCACGCGCGATGCGATAGACAACGGCACGAGCTATTTTTCCGACGGGGCGATTAAGGTGAAGGCCCATATCTTGAGCGGCATCGCCACCGATGTCCGCTTTGCCACCGATGACCCGGATGCCCCCATCGACCGGATCATGATGTCGTTCGTAAAGGTTTACAACGAACAGCAGCACAGATGGTGTCCCGTGGATTCCCACCTCTGGCTATTCGCAGACAAGCTGACCGTGCGCCTAGGAGAGGGCTGGGAAGAGCGGAAGGATGGCGAGGGCTTCGGAGTAGCGTTAGGCGACCGCGTCGTATTCCTCGCCGAGGATAGGCTCTATGACGGACCAAAGGGCATGCGCCGACATGGGGCAGGGGAGTGGTCGGTGTTGTCGTCTCAGCTGATGTACGGGACGAACAACAAGAGGAAAGCCCGCATCTGCGAGGTTCCCCGCAAAGTGGTAACCGATGGCTACCTGATGTTTCTCACGAAACGAGGCGAGCAGGTCGGTATCGCACTCATGAATAACGAGGAATGGGCGGAATGTCAGGAGCGCTGTCAAACGGCGGCAATGAAAGAGCCTTGGAGTCTCGTTGCCTACCTCGAGCAGGCCAAACGGCCCTTAAAGATATAAAGGAGATACATGATGATTCAAAAGAATACGCCGCGTTGTTCCCGAGTGGTCCTAGTTGAACCGACTAGAACCATCTATGGGCACATGGTTTTCAAGTTCACGGGTAAAGCCGAGCGGGTAACCACCGGTTTCATCGAGAGGGAAAATCGGGAAGATGGTTCCGTTGTGTGGCGTCCGTATATCCGCTCATCGACGCAATCGGGCTACTGGAACGCCGGTCCGATGAAACAGTTCGTCGATGGGTACAAGTCGGAGGAGGATGCCATGACGGCGCTTCTGGGCGAGGCTCAGGAGGTTCTTTGGAGTAGCTAATGGTCGAAATTGAACCCAACCGGCTGCACAGGCGCTTGAAACGCGCCTTGACGGCCAAAGGCATCTCTCAGCGCGAGCTGGGCAGAAGGATTGAGGCGACGCAGGCGAGCGTCTCGCACTACGTGAAGGGAAAGCGCCTGCCGGGAACGGTCGTCCTGTACAAGATCTGTAAGGAATTGGATGTCTCAGCGGACTGGCTGCTGGGGCTGAAGCGAAAGGAATCGGACATGAACGATGGCAATTGGATTGATGACGGGATTGTGCCCTACCGCACAGCCGACGATTGCTCCCTGGTCGCCCGCATCGAGCAGGCGGAAGACGGCTCATTCGAACTGGGAATCCTCGAGGGCGACACCGCCTGCGAGCTGTTCGCCCAGCGGTTCGACTCGATGGATGCCGCCAAAAAGTATGCCGATGGGATTCTTGACCAGAAGCTGCAAAGGGACAAGGCAATCACGCTTATCGAGGACGAACTGGACGGCGTATTGAGTCCCAACCTGTCAGACGAGGACTACCTCGCCAGCGCATCGCTCGAGCGCGAAACGATGCGTACGCTGGTGGTAAACGCCATCCCGATTTGCACGGGTCCCGCCAACCAGGAGGTTGCCGTGGCGTTCTCCATTTCAGGCCCCGACGGCATCGAGCTGGAGACGGAGCAGGAGAAGGCTGCCTTCGACCTCGCTACCGAGCAAGCTGTGTTCCTCTCCGGTATCTGGGCGGTCTACGCGACGCCTGCTGCTGCGATTGAAGCCGTGAAGGGGCTCATCGCAACCCTTGAAAAGGCCTATCCCTCCCTGAGTCGATAGACCGAACGCTCTATCGGTCGGCACTTTCCCTAACGGAGGCCTCCCTTGCCGCGGCATTCGCCGCCATAAGGGTGGCCTCTTCGCTTTTGCCGCCCATCATCTCATCAAGAGATTCTTCCTTTTTCTCATTATTCTTATTATTCTCATTGTCCTCGTGCGCGGTGTTCGACTTCTCACGGAGCGCTTTGGCAAACTCCCCGATCTTGTCTCGTCCGATGGTCACATAGGTATTCTTACCGCCATCTTCACGGGACAGCTTCAAGTCATACCTTCCATTGAGCATAATTTGGAGAGAACCCTCATCCGCGGCGCGGTCGAGATATTTGTCTACTACGACCACCTTGGCGGTAAAGCCGCCGAGACCGTAGCCATCGACCGCGACGCCCTTAGGCACCGAGAAGGTAACCGAATTGAGCACCTGACCGTATTGATTGGTTTTCGTCTTACCGTCCTTATCGGTCATAGTCTCGCTGTCGACGATGTTGCCGTACGGGATGATGACCTTCGGATTGTCGAACGTGACATCCTTATCGATCTTCCTGGTTCCGAGATATTGCCCGTTAAAGGGTGTCTTGCCCAGATCAGTCTTCTTCTCATCGGCCCGGTTCGCACCCGATGCGGTCGCGACCGCCAGCTTTTCAGGTTTCCGACTCGCCGAGATCGCCGGCACAGCGGCATCTCTATCAAATGTCTTTGCATCCTTGCCCTTCGGGATGTTGATGAGCTCTTCGCAGCATTTCTCGAGGTTTGAGACGAATTCCCCGATTTTATCCTGTCCCACGGTCAGCTCGATGGCGCGACCGTCCTTGAAGCCGCTGAGCTTCAAGGGTCGCGAGTCGTTGAAGGAGGCCTGGAGGATACCCGTCTTCTTCGCACGTTCGAGGTACTTGTCGGGATTGATGATCTCGACCCGAAGCCCGTCCATGCTGTAGCCATCCAGCTCCATCTTGCGCGGCAGGCGGATCACGATTCGCGACATCTCCTGCCCATATCGGCTCGTCACGGGCGTCCCGTCTCGACGCACCGCAGCCGTGGAGGAGATGACGCTCGAGTAGGGGATATTGATGACTGTCTTCTCGATCTTATCCTTTCGGTCTTTCGAGACGGTGCCGATGACTTGTCCCTTCTGCACGGGCTGCAGATCGGAATCAACCGGATCGATTCTCTTCACGCGGCCCAATCCGAGTTTCTTCAGAAAGTCGAATCCGCCGAGCGGAGTGGTGTTCTGGCTATCGTATTTCGGCATGATGCCTCCCTAATATCGCAAATCTATTTATCAAGGTATCTACCGAACGCGCAATCGAGCCGGACGGGACGAAAGAAGCCAAACGGCCGGCCGATAATCCTTATCCATATTGACGGGGTGATATACTTTTGTTATCATAAGAGTCGTAATCGATAGATAGATGCGTTTCCCCAAGACGCATCGGACAGGAGATTGACAATGTCAGATTTCAATAAGCCGAAAATCCGGCTGCATACGGTCAATATGCGCGAACAGTTCGTGGCCCCTTTGATGGATGGTCGCCTCAAGGCGATAACGCGCCTGAACGGACGCGGCTACAACACGGGGGACTACCTACGCTTTAGCGTGCTGCCGATGCAGTCCTCGGATGTCCAGTTTTCCATGACCACCGATGACGAGCGTGAGGCGCTCCAGAATCGGTTCTACAGGATCACCTTCGCCATGTACGGCAAGGGGCTGAAGGAGGGCTACGTGACACTCTCCTTGGAACTCGTCCGCGAGAAAGCCATCATGGACACCCTTCGTTCCGAGATCGACAGGATGGCCAACAACGGGCAGAAAGTTGAGAATCCGCTCGATGCCTACGCAGATCTCTTCGACACCGCCTATCCCCAGGGTTATGATTCCCCGTATACGAAACGTCACGCACAGCCCAGTCTGGACAGCATCGCCGAGGTAGCGACCGAGGCGGCGTCCAGCGCAGAGCGACCGCGCGGCTGCTGACTTCAAGGAGTGCCCCATGCAAGCCATCACCCTCTTCCTCTCCGACCCCTATAACGTGGCCGGCATCCTTCTGTTCGCCTATATCTACTTCATGGTCTGCAAGCGGATGCTGCACTTCCGCGCATTCAATGTATGGAACGCGAAGACAAACCCGAATGCTTGGTGGCGCTTCGACCGTAGCTCCATCAAGTACGCCTACAGGCATGGGCGCCGCCACATGCCCAAGAAGATCGAGGATTTCTGCATCATGGTGAACCGCGTGATGTACCGCCGCGAGATTCTCGTGAAACTCTACGGCGAAGACGGCAACGACCTCCACATGCCCACCGTCTGGATGAAGAAATCCGATTTGTCGCGCAAGGAGCGCATGACCAAGACGATTAAATGCTGTCCCGTCTCCTCGCCTGACGGACACGGCTTCGCGTTCATCACGGAGAAGCATGCCTACATCAGCGCAGTCGAGACCTTGGCGGGTGCGACCCGTCTTGCCGGAAAGCCTTACAAATATGCCTCCCTCGACCACTACGAGATGATCCAGATGCCGCAAGAGCTGTTCCTGAAGGACGAGGTCATCAAGGCTCGCGCCGAACGTCTGAAGGAGGACCACGCATTCATCGTCCGCCACTACAAGCGTGCGGCCCTGTCGTACCGCTTGGCCTACGGCCGCTGCCTGCCGCTCAAGTACTTCCTGCCCCATTACCAGTACAGCCCGATCAGCCACGACATGGCCATCATCTAAGCCCTGTCCCCGCAGAAGCCTATAATCACTTGATATCTAGACCAGATTGGAAACTGCCATGAACACCGACATGAATCCCGAGAACATCAACCCCGACAGCTCCGACAATCTCAACGCCGATAACGAGGAAACCCAACTCATGGATACCCCCGATAACCCCATCGCCGCAGATGTCACCACCGAGCTTCCGCTTGCCAAAGACCTGGAAGATGCCGTGGCACCCGACCTGGACGCTACCGCCGATGACTCCCAGACACCCAGGCGTCTGAGTGGCCTGAAGCGCAAGCTCGTAGCAGGCGGCGTAGCGCTCGCCATCGTCGCGGCACTCGGCATCGGCCTATCGCTGAACCACGAGGCCGTGAACATCCCCGACAACGCACCCGTCGCATCCATCGTCGGCAAGAAGGACTCCAAGACCTATCCCGCATCCGTGACGCTTACGGCCGACGGCTGGAGCGAGGGGGACGGCGAGTTCTCCTACGAGGTCGTGGACGCAGACGGCAAGTCCGCGGCCAAGGGCGATATCGTCCCCGGCAAGGAGGTCTCGGTCGATCTGCCGAAGGGTGCCTACGCCCTGAACGTCACCTCCATCCCGACCGCCAAGGACGGCAAGACCACCTGGCTTGTGCCCGACGCGGTTGATTTCGTCGTCGAGGGTAAGGGAGCCTCGGTTAAGGTTAGCCTCACTAAGGTCGATATGACCGACGATGCGGCAGTGGACGCGGCGATTGAGAAACTCCCCGAGGAGGAGCGTGCCGCCGCCAAGAAACTCATCGAGGCCAAGCGTGAGAACCCGAACGCCACCGCCGTCTCCGCGCCCGCCTCCCGTCCCAGCAGCTCCACCGTCCAGCAGGCCGGCGCGGCAAACGGCTCATCCAGCAAGGGCGATTCGAAGCCCGCATCCAAGCCCTCCGGCAGCGGTTCCGGTTCCAGCTCCAACAAGAACGACTCGAAGCCGTCCTCGGGCTCTGGCTCGAGCTCGAACAAGGGCGATTCCAAGCCCTCTGGTTCGAACAAGAACGATAAGACTGACAAACCCGCATCCAAGCCCGACAACCCTGGCAACTCCGGCAGCAGCTCGGGTTCCGGCAGTTCCAAGCCCTCAAAGCCCGCCGAGCCCGAGAAGGTCTGGGCAATCGTGACCCCCGCCTGGGACGAGCAGATTTACCATCCCGCCGTCACCCACGTTGAGAAAAAGAAGGTCGGCGTCCAGTACATGGCCTTTGACGGAACCCTCTTTAACGATGAGGATAGCTGCGTTGATTACTGCTACGACAACGGTCGAACCGACTATTCCATCTTGCCCAAATACGAGGATGTGACCATCGTCGACCAAGAGGCATGGACCGAAACCGTCCACCACGAAGCCGTCTGGGGTTGGGTCAACAAGTAAGATGACCGAATCAAGGAGGGGTGTAGATTATGTCGCTACGTACCTTTATCCATGGGCTTGTGAGCGGAACCAAATCAAGCGACCTGAAAGCATCGACATCGATAGACTCCGAAGGCAGCTCGAACGGAAGCGGGATGCCTTCGAAAGGTCGTTCACCAGAATCAAATGAGAGACTCGCGGTGAGCTGATTCAGGAGAGACTCGATGACCAAGGAACATCTGAACGAGATTATGTCGGCTCTTTGCGAGAAACTGAAGATCAGGAAAAGTGACTTGGTCGCAGTCCACGAGGCCGGGCTTGTCGCCATAGGCATCGACAGCAATGCCGTCCCATACGGGTTGGACTTCCTCCTGCAGAATGGCATCGAGGACGGTACCGAACGTGAATTCACCTTCGAGGGTTTCGATATCCGCCTCCACGCGCCAGGGGAATTCGGGGCAGTTGAATCCATCTCCCTAGTCATCCCCAAGGGCGTGGATTTCCCAGCCCTCGCTCCCGAGGTCATTTTAAAGACGATTCACAAGTCACCGAGCGGCAAGTACCTGATGGAGCAGAGGGCGGCGCTGGCGGAGTTGCTGCACTTCGACGATATGGACGATGAGGAGCTCCGCCAATTCGCCGCCCACGTTCGGCCGTGATTTTATAGAATTAAGCGAAGGCCGCTGTTACGTTCACCGTTTAAGGAGGTGCCGCTTTGAAGTATCTTGTCGAGGATTGCGATAACCCCGCAACTCCGGTTCATGACTACACCGAGGCTAAGAAGGTTATTCGCAAGGTGCTCAGTTCCTATCCTTCGGTAAGGCGGGCGGCAATATTCGGCTCGTTCGTCCGCGGAGAGCAGAAAGACTCGTCCGACGTCGACCTGCTTCTTCAAATTGACGGAAATGAGGACGGAGAGGTTATGGATATCGGTTTCGAGCTGGTCGAGGGACTCGGTAGGGACGTGGACATGTTGACGACTCTCAATGGTGCCCAGAGCAGCTTCATCGAGAGTTTGAAAAGGGAAGGGGTGAGAATCTTTGAACGACCGAGATCTTTCTAACTTTCAGACCATTCTCGAGCGATGCGATGATGTCATCGCGAAGCTCGAGGAAATCAACTATAGCCATGAGATTTGGGAACACAATCTGATGGTTCGGGACTCGATTCTGTTCTCATTGGGTCAGGTCGGTGAGCTGGTCTCGCACTTCAAGACGAACGAGTACAAGGAGTTGTTCCCAGAGATACCATGGCGCCACGTAAAGGGCCAACGTAACTATATCATTCATCAGTATGCAGATATGAAGCTTGAGACTGCTTGGAAATCGGCCGTCGAAGGCGTACCCGCAATCAGAGAGACTCTTCTCTCCAATGAGGAGATAGCGCATAAGTACGAAATCGAATGCGCCTATATCGACCCCGAGGTTGCTGCGCTCATGGAAGGGCTCGGGGAGGATTTGGACGGGATGATGGACGCAAAGGTGGCCGAAGCCGAATTCGTCAATCCAGACGAGAGGTCAGGAGAAAACGGAATCCCAGCACCGTCAAAACTGTATGACGATGGCGAATATGACGATCATCACTAAGAGCAAAACAGTCCATTAGAACGATTAGGGGGGCGGAGAATTTCTCCGCCCCCCCTTGCTTACTTCCTCCTGACGCCCACCACGCCGTCCGAGACGACCTCGGTCCAACGGATGTAGTGCACGGTGTCGGCGGTCATCTTGACGGCGCTGGCGGCATGCGAACGGGAGCGCGAGCGACCCGAAACGCCCGACTCGGAGACCTCAGCCGCAGCGTTCGCCTCGTCGGCGTCGAGCCACGCCTCGCACTTGTAGGTGCGCCACTGCCCGCCGCCGATATTGCGGTACGCGGTCGCGGGCACCGTGATGCGGGCGAGCTCGTCCCAGTAATAGGCCGTGTGGCCCTCGCCGGAGTCGCCGATCGTCGCAAGCTCGAACTCCTTGCCCTTGGCGTCGTAGCCCTTATGTTTGGGCTCCTCGAACACGGGGATGAAGCCCGGGTGCGCCTCGGCGCCGTCCTCGGGCAGCACCCTCATGTCCCAGCTCGAGTCGAGTTCGACCGATCCGGGCGCGTACTCCGTACGCAGGGTGCAACGGTTGCGGCCGTACAGAATTACGATGCCCTTGGTGGCAACATGTTCGGTAATGGCCTGATCGGACAGGGTCTTATCGAGATGCCAGCCGGTAAAGCCGGTCGACGGGTCGGTGCCGAACCTTTCGTTGAGGTTGCAGGTCGGCTCAAGCTGCTTGTCGATAACCTCCTGAGGGAAGGTGTACTTAGTGCCGACGAGCATTCGAGGGCTCTGGAAAATCAGGTTCTCCTTTGCCAAACCGTCCTTATAGAACCTAAACTTGCAAACCATCACCTTCGTCCACAGGTACAGGTCCCCGTTGACCTTCCTGCCGACGTACTTGCCGCCCTGGAAGATGCCCGGATCGGAGCAGTCCTTATCGCCCTCGTACCAGCCGTCCAGGCAGCGGTCGAGCAGGCTCATGTCCTGCCCCTCGTCGCGCATGACCTGCTCGATGGCCGCGCGTGCGTCCGAGAAGTCGCCCTGGTTCCCGTTCACCGAGAAGGTGCTGTTGAGCTTGATATAGACCGTGTGCACCTCCTGCGTATCGCCGAGGGTGTCCACCAGCATGAAGTGGACGGTCGAATGCTTCGGGACATCCGATACCTCGATGGTCATGTCGCGGTCGAGGCGGACCTTATGGACATCCTTGTCGATCTTGTAGCCTTGCGGTGCGACCGTCTCCTTCACCCAATAGTCCATGTTCGCGATCAGATTGTTCGTCCCGTTGACCGCCGAGAGGCTCGCGTCGCCGTTCTCGTCCGTCATGAAGGTCCCGCACTTGCGGGTGCAGGCGTCGTCGCAGTAGATGGTGTACTCGGCCCCGGCGAGCGAGAAGTACTCCGGGTCAATCTTTGTGACATCGGGGTTGGTTGAGGACTTCTTCAAGCTTAACGAGCAGAAGTTGCCGATAGGCTGAAAGTCGAACTGGAACCCGTCGCCATACACTGTGTCGCCGCGGATGCACGAGATGCTGGATCCCTTGTATGCAATGATGGCGCAAGTCCGGTCGCTCACCTCGTTCACACGAGACGAGATGCAGCTGTAGCCGTCGAAGTTAGTGAAGAAGAGCTGGGTGTCCACTCCCCGCGGGATGAAATAGGCGTCCTGATTGTTCTCGGCGGGGCTGATCCACTCATATCCACCGCCGTTGCACTGTATGCTCCTAGCGCCGAGGTACGCCCAGTCGAGGTCGATATACTCGCCGGGCCTGTCGGAATAGAAGAACTGATACACCATCTTTATCGACTTCAGCCCCAGTAGCCAGTGACAACTGTCCCACGCCGCGAAGGCGTCGCTCACGACGAAGAAGCTCTTGGTTCCGAAGTGCTGTTGGTAGAATTGGGCGGTCCTCTGGTTGAGCCCCTTGTTGTTGTCGTAGCCGTTGCCGATCACAGGATTCGAAAGGTAGAGCGTGCAGCCCACGGGCTTGCCATCGTAGGTTCCGACGCTGTTCCACGTGACGCTCGCGCGGTAACCGGGGTTGTCCATCGGTAGGACCGTGTAGGGATGCCCGTTGTTCAGGAAGATCTGCCTATTGTCGTTCCACCAGCTGGCGACATCATTCCAGATCGGAGTCCAGTTCGTGTGCGTCGCCTTGCCAGCGCTGTGCCACCAGCCGGTGGGATGCGGCGATGTCGCATTCACACCCATCGGGATGCTCAGCGGGGACGGCTTGACGTTCGGGTTGTCGGGTGCGAACTCCTCGAACCTTCCCATCGAATAGGTCGAAATACCTATCGCGCTGAGGGCGGAGCGCATTCCAACCCCCAAGGGGCTTGAGGGTCTGGCGGCTGCGGAGCGCACTGCCGCCGCAGCGGCGATTCCGCCCCCAGCAATAAGCGCCCTTCTGGAAAAGGCTAAGCCTTTAGAGGGAGCCCCCCTCCCCGAAGTAATTCCGACATCGGTGTGGCGTTTACTTTCGACCACAATTACCTCCTGAGTACGTCATCCTAAGTATCCACTATTCTCGAGGATACTCATTGCTCAATCGCCCCGCGCGGACTTGCCGCTGCGGCAACACCCGTGCCTTCCGCAACCTGCCGAAACTGCTAGAATGTGCTCGAAATAAGATTCACTTGGAGGAACTCGTTGGCTTACATCCTCATAGCGGTAATCGCTCTTTTGGCAATCGCCTATATCGTCTACCTAATCCTCGACCTCATGTCGCGCAGAAAGTTTGCCGAACAGTACAGCACATGGGAGCCAGACCTCGACCAATACTATAAACAGGAGTTCGAGAGGGAGCAGCAGGCTAAAGACGAAAAGATCTGCGAGATGCTGGAAAATTTGCTCAGGATGCAGGGGAGGTTGTAGGGGGCAGATCCCTACAAATCCGCCTACCGGCAGCCTGACTCCCTCACTAGCCCGACTTCCTCCGATAGCCCCGCCTCTACGCTTTTGGCTTCAAGTAATTCGTCTATTCCAATCTCATCTCGCCCGGTAACTTGATCTGGTCCCATCTCGGGGAAGTCCGCACAGACCGCATCTTCATCCAATCCGAAAAACTCGGTCCCACGTGCGAACCGTCCCGTATGGTGCCAGGACTTATATTCGAGATAGGTATCGGCCAGCTGTGCGCGGGTCATCGACTCGATTTTAGAATCGTAGGCAAGGTCGAAATCATCGCAGTAATCCTTGATGGCAGAGATGATTGCCTTGCGCGTCCACTTCGACATCGGCATCTCGCCCGACTCATATGCCGCCCGGGCGCGGACGCTCATGGAGGTGCCCACGTACCCGGCCTGCCCGTAGCTCACGGCGCCCATGGCTACCACTCCGTATCGTCGTACGAGTTCTGCCAGCTATCGTCGTACGAGTTGGAATATTCGTCCTCGAGGCGCTGGTTGTACAGTGCCGCCTCGTCCTTCTTATAGCAGATGAACTCATCGATCTGCGAGGACTCGTTGTTCCATTCGTCCTGCTCCCTGAGCTTTGGGTCGGGTTTCATGCATTCCATATAGCCGAGCGCCGACACGCCCGAGCACGGGCCGCCGCGACCGCTGAACAAATCGACGACGTCCTGCGCTTCCTTATCGGAAAGGGAGCATTCCGTTCCCTCATACGGGTCATAGCCCACGACGACGAAATCGCCGTACAGCACATCGGCCGGGTCGCCCGCCACGACGGTCTGGCCAGTGAAAGGGGACTGAAGATCCTCGTCCGCCATCTCCTGGGTGGCCCAGATTGCACGGTTGGCGGGGCAAGCCGCCCGCCCTTCAGCATTGACATAGACGCAGACCGCATCTCCCAAAGACTTGTCGGGCAGCTCTTGGGATACATTGACGGCCCGCTCGCCGACAATTCCCTTGAGTGCGGCGCCACAGCTCCCATTCTCATCGACCGGCAGCTCGACTTCGCGGCATTCGGCATTAACGGGAACCAGCACGGCGCGAATCGTATCCATCATCGTTCACCGCCCGCAAGAGCGTCGGCGCCGATAGTCCCGATACCCTCATTGACCATCTCCGCCTCATCGTCCTTCGCTTCAGCGAGGTTATCGAGGCACAAATCCCCATCTGGCGCCCCCTGCGAAGCAATCATCTTCTCAGCGGACTCGATGATGGCGTCGATGTCATAGATCTCATGGTCGTCATTGTAGTAGAAGAGCTCCCCGACGCTGAGCTCGGGGTTGTCCACGACAATCTGCGCGAAACGGTTCATATCGGCAATTGAATCGTCCGAACCGAAATCATGCCAGGAATATTCACGGAAGCGCCCGTGAAGTTCATAATCGCACATGACGAGCTCGCCAGCATCGACCCCCTCCATTTCCGCTATGTCCTTGAGGGTGCCTTCGAGCTCGGCGGCATCCATCGGCAGTGTCAGCGGCAGGGAGATATTGAGTCCCAGATCGGCAGCTTCGCGATCCTCGGCATAGACGACGATACGGTCGGCCGCGAAATCGCGGTCGCCCTCGAAAGCCGCCTGCTCGAGTTCATCCAAATCGAATTTCATCAAGTCGACCTCATTGGAGTTGCGGTCGAAATAACCGCTATGCCCGAGACACACGTCCCCGCCAGCCGCCATCCTGGCACCCAGCGCCTCGGCAGGCACATTGCCGAGCAACTCGCCGATGTTCAAGAGGCTGGCCTTCGAGGCAGGGGAGAGACGATTGTCGTTCACGCACGACTCGAGCTCTTCGCTGGCTTGGTCGAGGAGCGTGAGGCCGTATGCCCGCCACAGGTCGCTGGGCAGCGAAGCCTCGCTATCGACAGCGACCGAATAGCCGCAAAACGGCATCTCATCGGCCTGCATGATGACGTTGCCGACCATGAGCGGGTCGACCGGGACATCGAAGTTGTCGCAGTAGTCGCGCACGGCATCATAATCGAGGTCAGGATTTCTCTTAACGCACTCCGCCATGGCGTTGAGCGCCCGCAGGTCCACGCGCTCGTCCTCGGCGAAGTGCAACTTGTCGAACTTGCCGGAAGTCTGGATATCCTCGATGGCATAGTCGTGCCTGCCGAAATAAGTCATCTTATCGATGACCTTTTGCAAGTTGTCAGGCGCCATCGGTAGGATAACGCTGTCCTGCGGGGCGTAAGCGTAGTAGGCCGCATCGCTCGCCGCGACGTTGACCCTGATGTTTCCGATCTTGTTCATCGTCCGCTCTCCTTATGCTCAAACTGCCCATCGCGGTCAGCCGTCCCATCGACCAAATCCGTCTCGGCCTGCTTCTCATCGCAAAGGTCATCCAACCCGCGCTCGATGCCGCCCTTGGTCGGCTCCAGGCGAAGCGTCGAACCGTCGATTTTGATTGGAGTGGCATCCACGCGAGCGCCCTCGGGCATCGCCGCCTGACCGCTGGCAATGGCGATGCCCTGTGCGCAGGCGTTCTCGATGCACATATGTCCAAACTCGTGCGCAGACTCGTCTATGTCTATGCGGACGCTGGCCCTAGGGATATCGAAGCCGGCGCTACGCAAAGCGCAGCGGATAGCTGCCTTCTCCTCGCATACGCGGGCAAGGCTGTAGCCGACGGCTCCGCGCCCGTGAAGTCCGGTAAAACTGATGCTGGGCATACTCGGGCTGCCGCCGATGCTGACGGAGACCTTTCCCTTGCCCTCGATATAGAGGCTGCAAGATCCACCGTTCATATCGTCCTCCTTATTTTTCGTTTCCTAGACTGTCAAATTTCATTTTCGATTCCAACGCGACTGACCTCATCACCGTCAGAGACAAGAGCAGCTTCCTCGCTTTTCGCGGCGCAGATATCATCCAGACCCTGTTCCCCTCGTTTGCCCTCGATACATCCCATCTCGAGCCCCGCGTTGAATGCGATTCCCACGGCGAGATCGTCCCGTTCGATGCGCTGTTCTGCTTCCGCAAGACTAACGGCTACCTTCTCGAGGGCGGCAGGCTTGAGTGTCTCTTTCATATGCTCGGAGCCGAGTTCGTTGACTGTGTCCGCTACATCCTGAACGGAGACGAAACCGATGGGGAACTTGCTATCGGGATTGACTCCGGCAAGCGAGAAATCATCCGCTTTTCGGCAATCGAATCTCACCTGGGCCATGCTGAGCTCATTGATTTCGTTGATGGCTCGTGATGAAATCTCATCGCCGAAATTTTCAATATCACAACTGGCGTGTGATGCCGCGCCGCGGGCAATGGCGGCACCGAGCATGAACTCAGGGGAAATCCTGCCGCCCTCAAAGTCCGTTGCAGTCAGCTCGGAGTCGAGCATATCGGTATATGTTTCGATCACCTCAGGATGGTCATCGATATAGGCATCGATATATTCCGAGGCGAGTGCATAAACAGAATTGAAGAGGGGCCCTTTGCGTTTATCCAGCTCGTTGTGGGCAATTTTGTTCACGAGCCACATATCCAGACCGCCGGACTCATACAGCTCGGCAATGCTCGGCTTGGCCTCAGACATAACTACTCCATCTCTCTGATTACCTGATGTATCCCAGCGTACTTTTGAAGGTCAACGCGCACTGAAAAGGGGACGAAAGTAGCCTTCGCGCCAAACGAAAAGGGGAGGGATGGAAATCCATCCCTCCCCGCATCCAATGGCTGTCTAGACTCAGCGTTGGACGTTCTGAGCACTTCGGTCCTGAGAGCCACTCTCGCGCTCATTGGCCTCGGCGGTCTTCTGCTCGCACAGCTCATCGAGACCGGTCTCCTGCTCCTGGGAGCGGTCGTGGCTCTGGTGCTGCTCGCGGTACTCCGCACGGGCGGCCTCGACGGCATCGGAGAGCTTCTGCGGCTCAACAGACTCATCGTGGCGCTGGCCGTTCTGGTCATATTTGAAGAGGCTCACGTTGCGGTCGGCGTTGACGAACACGCCCGTGCCCTTGCCGGCCTCGATATCGGCCTTGTTCCACGGCTTCTGGAACGTGGTGAAGCTGAAGCCGGAGAGGTCCTTGCCATCGACCTTGGTGCCGGTGGGCAGGGTACACTTCACAGCAGGCCAAGACTCGCCCTTGCCGTTGGAGATCGTGAAAGGCTCGCCATTTGCCTTCTCGGCAGTCACCCACTTCGGCGGGAAGTCGATGCGGACCTTGCCCTTGTTCATGTTGTTCTGCTCGCTCATGGTTCCTCCATCACGCGAATTGATAACTTAACGACTAGCATGAAGCCCCGTCCGCCCGAGTCGCCCCAGGGGACAGAAGTAGCATCTACCTCGGGATGCCCTCCGTATCGCGAGACTCATCCTCTTCTTGGCAGGTGCTGTCCTCGCCATACGCCTCAGCGAGGTCATCTAGACTCGTCTCTTCGCAACGAGAGTCATGACGCGAATCCCGCACGCTCTTCACCTCGGCTTTGATTTGCCCCCAAGCCACATCGTTGATGTCGTCATATCCACCCGAGTTCCAAAGGTTCTCGTTGGCGTTGTCGCGGACTTCAAGAGCTTCATCGAGCGTCAAATTCGGATATTCCTCCTTGATGTCATTGACAGATATGGAGAGAAACACGTTGTCGATATCGACGCAAAGTACATCGAATCGCTCCATCAGGTAATCTGCCGACTCAGGTAACACCGCGCCATTGCGTAGGGCGCTGTCCAGCGCGGCCTTCAGCTCGTCAAACGAATTGATATTCAGCTCATCGTTCATGTCTAACGCCCCTCCTCACAGCGCGACGTCATTACCGCGCAATCGCCACCGTTGGCGATATCCGCTTCCTCGCATTTAGACGCACACAATTCATCGAGACTGAACTCCCCGCCGTCCTGCTCGATTTCGAATTCGCCGCCTTGCTCCATATCGGTTTCCACAACCGTCTCGTTGGAGAGTTCCATGGACTTGAAGTAATCCTTGCCGAGGGACGGCGTGAAGCAGTCTTTCACGAGATAATCAGTCGCCTTGCTCGCGCGAGTCGCAGCCTTCAGCAATTCACCGCCCGGATCCTTCAATTGCGAAGCCCAGCCCTTGAGGTAGGCGGCAGAATTCGACATGGCATCGACCTCATCACCAGAAAGGGGCTTATCGTCATCGACGCCGCGAAGATCGAGACCGATGGCGTTCGCGGTGAACACACTCGAAAGCTCGGCGATAAGCTCCTCGAAGGCATACTTCTGCCGGTTCTGCATGAGCCCGCACTGCTCGCGGTCGAGCCTGCTGGGATGCCCCGTGGAGTGGCCCATCTCATGCAAAAGCGTTCGACAGAAGGACTCGACGTTCGTGAACTGGTTGCGCTGCGGAACGTAGATCTTGTCCGCGCCGGGCAGGTAGAACGCCTCATCGTTCGGGGTCTCTATAACGGGGCAGGGTGACGCCTTGACAAGACCATCGGCAACACGGTCGGGCTCGATAGGCTTGAAGCACTCAACGGAGATGAGGTTTTCCGTGTTCTCCATCTGCTCGGCATTGAAGACCGTGAACGTGCCGACGCAACGCGGCTCTGCCTTATACTCGGGATTCGCGAGCGCGATTTTCCATTCTTCCTCGGTCTTGGGCTGTTTGAGTCGGGCCGTCGGATCCGTCTTGCTGACGAGCATGCGCTTCCAGCGCTCGATAGGATAGCCGTGCGATCCCTTGATGATGTGGCACCCCTTATCCGATGCCATTTTGAACGTGGCGAATCGCGGGTCCCTGAACCCGCCGTCCCTCATGGCGTACATGAGCATAGCGGTATTTCGCGGCCCATAACCCTTGCCGGTCACGCCGTTCATAGGCGGATGGGGGAACGACCACTCCTTGACCCATCGGGAACCCTCACGCTCCATATCCGCCAGAAGCGCATCGAATAGCGCCTGCCGTGCATCCGTCAGCTTCTCAGTCGGGCTCTTACCGGAATATTTGTCATAGGTTTTCTTGGCCATAGATAGCTCCCATTCACGCTCGGACAATCTATCTCGAACATAAACGCCTGATACCTCTACACCCCACTTGGGGACACAAGTAGCCTGACCAACCTCGCTACGCCGCTACACGGCTACCGGGCTACACGCCTACAAGGCTTTCCGCCATACACCCAGCAAAACAAACGGGGCGTCCCAACAGACGTCCCGCAGCAAAGCAGCTTGTTATTATTCTCATCCCTTAGCGCTCGTCATTGGACAAGTCACAATGCGCCCTTACCTCATCGATGCTGTAGTTCTCAAGCCTGCCAGCGCGATAGTCCTCGACCTTCTGCTCCATCATTTCATCGAGCGATTCATCTTCAACCAAGAGAGCGTCTGCTGGCATGCATCCGATGCCTGCGTGAGGAAGTAGTCGAAAGTTGCGCCCGTGAGTGCATGGAACACCTCGGCGATAGCCGAACGACCCGAAGTGTCGGAGCGCGTATAGACATCCAGCATGCCCATTACCGCATCGGTTGAGTTGTCCTGGATCTCTTCAAATGCCTCGGCGAGGACCGTATCGGCGCCAATCGCCTCCTTTGTATCCATATCCTTGATTAAATCCATGTACTCCGAAACCTGCTCGACCATCCCATCGCGCCACTCATCGGCTTTGGGGACGTTCGTTCCGACATGGCCGTTCTCTATAGACATAGTTCCTCCTCGATGATTCGCATTTAACGATCTGTGTTGTCCAGATTGACCTCAAAGCTCATCTCGCCATCGCCCGCAACCTCGATCGCCTGCGCTATAAGGTCATCAATCGACTCGCTGCTATCGCACTTGCCTTGGAAATCTGAACAGCTAGGGGAGTCATGAGTAAGCGACTCCCTCAACTCGCCATACAGACCGTTTTGGACAGCAAGAGCGACCTCGCGCCCGCTGCCGCGGGGGCTCTCGCGCTGGAAGTAACTCATGACATCCATCATCTCGCCATCGGAGAGCGGCGCGTCTTCACCAGTAGCTGGATTGAAGCCCGTGATGACAATATTTCCGTAAAGTACGGACGTTGGCAGGCCGGCAACCACGGGCTTGCCATCGATTGGAGAATAACTGCCTTCTTGCTCCATGCGTTCAGTTGCATAAAACGCACGGTTGGGTTGACAAACAGAAAGTGACTCATCATTGACATACATAGAGAGATTAAAAGGAAGGGCATCGGGTGGTAGATTTCCCGAAGCATTAGTAAAGATGCCGCCGACTTGGTTCCTAATGTCTCGCCAACTGCCGATATCAACGGCAACGGGGTCGAAGCCCACAGGCACAAGTACGGCGCGGTATTTCCCAGATGTAACTTCCGTCTCACTAATGTCAATCTCAGGAATGGCTCCAGCGAAATTCCTCGATTTCAGCGCGACATGCCTCCGCGTTGCCCGCGTGGGTCAAATCGACAGGCGCATAGCGGGCAAATAGCCGTACGACCGTACTGGGCAACTTATCCCCGAGCATTTGCTCGAATTGCCTGAACCCATCGAGGTCGTTATCTTCAAATAGCTCACCTGCGGATTTCAAGAGCGCCTCCACCGAAACACCGTTCAACTCAGTCTCGAGACTGAGCTGTTTCGGTACCTCCATGGTGAGGCTGCGCCAGCCCCCAGCAGAAGCAGAAGGCCATGCCATCGCAACGCGAACCGACTCGCCGCAATCCACCTGATATCCGATACCAGGGTATTGGTCTCCGCAGATAGAGGGGATTTTAGTGATTTGAGAACCCATCCGGCTCATCTCCTAAATCAGGGGATTCTATTCTCCCTCGATTCTCAATCCCCACATATGCCGTCAACCCGCACGGGACAGAAGTAGCCCGACTCACATCGCCAAACACCTACCGACCCACACGGCTACTCGCAAAACTCCCAGCCAAACAAAAGGGGCGTACCCATTTGACGCCCCGCGGCACAGCTACTTGTTATTATCATCTTCATCTGCGCGACTCTAGAACTCCCCTTTGTCTTTCTTATTCTTAATACTCTTCTTATTATCTTTGTTCTCATTCACCCACCTATGCGGCTACCGAGCTACACGTCTACACAGCTACACTGCCACAAGCCGCTGCCAATCACCCAGCAAAACAAACGGGGCGCCCCTAATGAGCGCCCCGTAGCAAAACACCTTGTTATTATTCCTCTTAACCCCTAGGACTCATCGTCCGCATCGCCATCCAGATCGACCGGCTCGCTTGCCCCGAACCCAAGCATCGTCCAGAACACGAAGCCAAAGATGACCAGCCCGATCGTATAGCCGGTCTCCTTCCCGAAGGCATGGGACAGATCGTTAAGCACGATTATTGTCATCACGAGCTGAACCAATGCAAGCATCCAGCTAAGCGTATCGACCCAGCAGAACACCCACGAGCAGATGAGCACGATAAGATACGCCATGAGAAACGTCCTTGTACCGTCGTCGCGATGCACGCGCTCGCACAGCTTGTAGTCGGCAAAGACCGGGACAATCGAATACCAGCCGGGCATACCGAGCTTCCCATAGACCTTCCATTTTCCGGCGATAGGCACGAGCCAGATAAACGCCAGCAAGACAACGAGAAGAACGAGCAGAGCCGATTCAATAGCATCGAGCATCTGAAACCCCCTTACCTACAGGCTGCCCATAGCCTGGATAGCCGACATGGCCGCAGGCGACAGAAGCACGCCGAACAGGGCGGGGAAGATTAGGAAGATGATCGGAATGAGCATCTTGGTGCCGATCTTGTTGATTTCCTCCTCCAGCTTCTGCCTGCGGTACGTGCGCACCGTCTGAGCCTGATTCTCGAGCACCTCGACGAACTCGGCTCCGGTCTGGCGTGCCTGGATAAGGGAGGCCACGAAGATGGTGAGCGGCTGCACGCCGGCATTGGAGGCGAACTGCTTGAGCGCATCGGTGATATCCATGAAGCGGGCGTTGGCCAGTACGTCGCGGAAGCCCTCGGCGAGCGCTCCCTCGGAGTTCTCGGCCACTGTGCGCACGGCATCGTCGAACGTGGAGCCTGCGGCCATCGAGATGGACATGAGGTCGAGCGCATTGGGCAGCTCGCGCTCGATGTTGTTACGCCATTCGCGGCGCTTCTGGAGCAGGTAGAGCTCGGGCAGGATATACCCGACCATGCCGCCCAGACCGCCCGCCGCAATGGTCGCAAGTCCGTTCAGCTTGGTGCCGATGAGCACGCCGACCATGATGCCGACGGCGATGCAGATAATCTTCGAGGCCCAAAACATCAGCGCCGAAATCTTAAGGCCGGAGCGCATGAGCGCCTCTCGCTGGCGCTCCTCCTGCTCGCGCGACATTGCACCGAAAAGGGCAGACCCCTGGAACGGCTGGCCGAACTTGAAGCGGTCCTGCATCTCCTCGCTGCGCTGCTTGAGCGTCTTCTGGTTAAGGGTTCGCACCTCGATGCCGAATTTCTTCTGCACCGCCAGAGTGGTGCTGAGACCCGCCGCGAGCGACCCCGCGCCGATAAGGCCGATAGTTGTTCCGTCTACGATCATATGAACCACTCCTAGTCGGTCTTGATGTCGAGCATCTTGTTGGCGATGAAATAGCCGAGGACCTCGAGCAGGGCGCAGATGCAAATGACGACCAGTCCCATGGCGCTCGAATAGAATTCGCGGTACATGTCGTTGCCGATATAAAAGACAAGTCCCAGCGCGGGCGGCACGCAGACCATGAGGATGGCCGTGAAACGCGCCTGCGAGGTGCGGGAGCGCACCATCTGGCGCATCTCGCAGCGCTGCTGGATGGTGTTGCCCACCGAGTCGACGATGTCTGCCAGCGAGCCGCCCGTTCGCATCTGGGCACGGACAGCCGAGGCGAACAGCTTGAGGTCGGCGGAATTATTTCGCTCGGCCAGCTTGTCGAGAGCCTTGTCCACGGGCATGCCGCGGTCCATATCGCGACGGAGCTGTTCGAACTCGCTCTTGATGGGCTCGTCCATGTTCTCCGCGACGGGGCGGATTGCCTGCGACAGCATCGCGCCGCCGCGAAGGTTTGCCGAGATGAGCGGCATGGTCTGACCCAGAAGCTCCTCGAATCGCTTCTCGCTGTGCTTCTTCTTGGCAGACAGGAAGAACAGCGGCAGGAACGCTCCGAGTGCCGCGAGCAGCATGACGACGAGCGCGTTCATACCCATGACGATGCCGAGCAGGGGCGGCACCGCAGTGCAGGCCGCCCAGATGCTCATGAACTCGTTCAAGGAGAACTTCACGCCGCTGCCCTCGATATGCTGGCGTGCGACCTCACGGAGTTCGACGAGGATGCTGGAATGCTTCTTCTTGAAAACCTCTTCGCCCTCATGGTAGACGTTGCGGCGCTCGGAGAGGACGCGCAGCTGCCTGGAGACGAGAAGCGCCATGACGCACAGCGTCAGCACCGCGATGATCAAGGTATACGTGACACCGTAGAAGAAATAGGTGACTACGGTCTGGTCCATTGCTACCACAACCCTCCGTTATCGAACCAGCTGGACTTGATCTCGACTCCGTTGGAATAGAAGCGCTCCTTGTGGTCCTCGGAGACGATGCGCGAACCGGTGGGGCGGAACTCGCCCTTGATGCGCCCGTTGGAATCGATGCCGGTTTTCTGGAACTTCATGATGGAGCCGACGGTAGGCACATTGCCCTGCATGCCGCAGACCTCGCAGATGTTGTTGACGCGGCGGCTGCCGTCGGGGAGACGCTTGATCTCGACCACGAAGTCGACGGCCTCGGTGATGATCTTCATGATGGCATCGGGGGGCATGTTCGCGCCTGCTCGGCTCATCTGCACGAGGTTTTGCAGGCGGTCGAGGGCGGCGCGGGGATTGTTCGCGTGCGTGGTCGTGAGCGAGCCGTCATGGCCCGAGTTCATGGCCTGGAGCATGTCGAACGCCTCTGGTCCTCGGCACTCGCCGACGACGATGCGGTCGGGGCGCTGGCGCAGCGTGTTGATGACCAGCTGCTGGAGCGTGATCTCACCCTTGCCCTCGTTGTTGGCGGGGCGGGACTGGAGCGACAGGACATGGCTCTTCGCCAAGTTGAGCTCGGCGGTGTCCTCGACCGTGATGATGCGCTGGCCGTCGGGGATGAAGTTGGAGAGCGCGTTGAGCAGTGTGGTCTTGCCCGAGCCGGTGCCGCCCTCGATGACGATGTTCATGCGTGCGAGGACGAGGGCCTGCAGGAAGTCCGCCATGTTTTCGTCCATGGAGCCGTTGGCGATAAGCGATTCCGGCGTGAGGGCATCGTTGCGGAACTTACGGACGTCGAGCGTCCAATGTTTTGCGATACCGAAGGCCACGGCGTTGACGCGGCTGCCGTCGAACGGCGCCCCCGTGCGATGCAGCATGCAGTCGCAAAGCGGGCTCTGGTTGTCGCACCTGCGGCCATCCGAGGAGACGATTCGCGCGATAGTCCTCTGGACATGCTCCTCGTCGAAGAAATGCACGTCCGAGAGCGTGATCTTGCCGCGACGCTCGACCATGACCTGGTCGGGCGAGTTGACCATGATTTCAGATACTTCCGGGTCCCAGAGCAACTCCTCGATGGGACCGAGTTGGAACAGGTCGTCCACGACGAACTTGGCCGCCTGACGCTTCACGTCCTCATCCGCGTCCTCGAAGGCCGGCGAGCGACTGACGTATGCGAGGGCGCGGTCTTGCAGGCGCTCGATGCCGTCGGACACCTCTCCGACGAGAGCCACCTGATTTTGCAGGTCGTTGGCGCATCGCGACATGACCTCGGCGACAGCGTTGTCGTACATCTTATCGAGCATGTTTACTCCTCAGCCGGGGTATCATCTGCGTCCACGACAGGCGCGGTGCCGGAATCGCTATCGCTCTGTGCATCGAGCGCATCGGGATCGGAATCGTCCTTCGGGTTCTCACTGAGCGGCTGGGCGGCGAGGCTGATGGAATCGGCGGTGCCGATTTCGGAGAGCTGCTCGGGCGTCAGCTCAAGGGTGACGGTCGAGTAGCCGGCACTCTGCGAGGAGCCATCGGAACTCTGGAGCGTGGCGTCGGTTGCGAGGACCTTGACGTTCTGGTAGGCAACGGTCTGCTGCGTGGAGCCGTTGCCGGACTTGAAGGTCGCGGTCACGGTGACATAGTCACCCGGCTTGAGCAGCGGTGACATGCTGGCAGCGGCATCGAGCGAGAAGGTTCGCGCGACATGGCCGGAAGCGAGCGCGAGCGAGATGGACGACGGGTTGGACGAACCCTGCACGGTGCCCATGGAGATCGGCACGCCCTTCGACAAGTCGCCGACGGGAGCCTTGCCGATAAGATCGGACTTGCTCGACCCATCGGCCGCATCGGCAGGCACGTAGCGCTTGGGCACCTGCGCCTCCTCGAGCATGTCGGCAGTGATGGGGGTTCCCGCCTTGATGGTCTCCTTGGGAACGACAATCTCGATTATGTCCGCCTGGCTCTTGGCGACCGTATCCTGGGCTACGGTGAACTCCACGGCCGCAAATGCCAGCGAACCGACCGCGACCGCAGCACACGCACCGCAGAGCCAAGAGAGCTGGCGGCGGCGTTTCTCGGGCGTCACGATTTTTGCCGCAGGGTCTTTCTCCTTCTTGCGACCGAACGCGGGAAATCCCTTTTTCTTGACCTCCTCGCCCTCCAGAGGCTCAATGGGATCCTTATCCTTCTTATTGAACATGGTGTTCCTTTCCGGCGCCGCGAGCGCCTGTCTCATCGCTTATGGCTCCGGCACTCACGAGAGTTCCGCGAGTCCCTTGTTAATTGCATCGTTCAGCGCATCGGAGATATCCGAGGCCATGCTGAGCGTCGTATAGGTTTCCTGACCCACCGACTTGTCTGCAGACTTGACCAGCTTGCAGCCATGACCGGCGGAGTTCTGCCGCCAGACCTCGGTAGATGAATAGGGGTTGATGGTGAACGTGATGGTGTTCTTGACGGGGACCGAGGCGAACCCGAACGTCTGGGCGAAAACGCACCTGTAGGTACCGGTGACCGAGACCTCGACTCCGATAAGTCGGTTCATGCTGCCGGACTTGGTTTCGGGTACTTCCCACGAGGTCACGGAGACCTCTGAGCCGCCAAGGTCGCGAAGGTTCTCCGTCAGGGACGAATAGATGATCTCGTCGAGGGCGCGGGTCGAGTCCGTGGCGTTGAACTTGATTTCGTTGCTGCGTGAAAGCGCCGACTCCTTGGCGAGCTCGATCGCATCGTTTTGACGCTGCGATTTCCACCATGCGCCCGAAGCATCAATCGCCAACCCCAGCACCATGACGAGGACGGCGGCAACGAGGACGAACATCACGAGCGCCTGCCCGTGCACGCTTCCCTTGCCGAATCGTTCCATCTATGCCACCTCCCAACGGCGCTCGACGGTGAAGCTCTGCCTGACGGATCTCCGGTAGGGGATACCGCCGTTTCCCGCAAGTCCGATACCTCGGCCCAAGTGGACGGTGATATCGGCGCTGATGTCGAGATAGCTAGCGGTCGTCGTCTTCAGCTCGCTTCCGAGCTGAACTGCAGTGCTGTTGCCGAGGTCGGTACTGCCCTTGTCCTCGAGATGAATCTCGGCGGAGTTGACCTCGATATCGTCCTCGGAAAGTCCCGAGGCGGCTGCAACGCAGCTCTTCACGACCCGCTTGGCGTCCATGGACTCCCAACCGCTGGGAAGCTCGTCTGCCATATGCGAAACCTGGTAGTCGAATGAGGACTTCTGGAAGGTGATGAAACCGAAGCACAGCACGGCCATCATCAAAAGGATGAGCCAGATGCCCGCAAAGGCGAACTCTACGGTCGTCTGCCCGCGAAACTGATGGAATCTCATCGCAGCACACCTTCTTCCGAGGAGCTGCCCACCACGGTTGCCGTGGCGGTGGCGGTATTTCCCTCACCGAAAAGTGAGGGCAGGAAGGTCTTGATGGTCTTCTTACAGGTGAACGCCTTGCTTTTCGTAACGGTCTTCACATCCGCAGTCTTCCAGCCGCTGGACTGCTTGACGCGCATCGTATAGTCGCTCTCCGCAGTGCCGGCATCCTCCGCGCTGAAGGAGAACTCGATGCCTTCGGTTCCCTTGACGCAAGCGAGTACATGGGCCTTGACATCGGCATCGGACGCATCGGGCCGCTTCGTGTAGAACGTGGCCGCCTCGGTGGCAGCGGTACGCACGCACATGGCGCTGCGGTAGTAGGCCGACCCGTCCAGCAATGCGAACAGCATAATGATGAGCAGTGGGGCGCAAAGGACAAACTCCACGAGTGACTGTCCTTCACATCGATGGCAATTTGGAAAACGTTTCATGGCATCACGCAGCTAGGACGAAGGCGAGAGCAGGCAGAAAGGCGAGGGGAGCGAAGGGCAGCGCCGTATCCAATTTCCTGATCTTCAGCACGGCGAGG
The DNA here is from genome assembly GCF_003457875.1 of Collinsella sp. AF28-5AC. NCBI lineage: Bacteria > Bacillati > Actinomycetota > Coriobacteriia > Coriobacteriales > Coriobacteriaceae > Collinsella > Collinsella sp. AF28-5AC. The sequence goes on from NZ_QRTA01000010.1 coordinate 43,375, forward strand.
ATAATGGAACACTCTGCCAGCAGGGCAAGGCATGCGGCCAGAAGGGCGTTTGAACTGTACACGGCCGATGCGCCCACTGCTCCGAGCAAAAGGACATCGCCTAGGCCGAACGCCTCTTTCCCGCAAACCATTTCCGCGCCGTAAGCTGCCAGATACAGGACCACGGCAAGGCAGACCCCCTGGGCGAGCCTCTGCGGGATATTCGCGCCGCCGCCCATAAGAAGTCCGAAGAGGGCGAGAAAGGCGATGGAGTAGAGGTCGATGCGGCGATACCTGAAATCATTAATGCAGATACTGATGAGCGTGGCGACCCAGAAGCCGAAGGAGGGCTCTGCCAAGGCGCTGGCGATGGCACCGGCAGCGATGCCGCCGACAAGGCCGACTCCCAGCAGCCAATCCGAACAGCCCGTATCGAAGCGGCCGTCTTCGCGGCCGCCCCAGAACTTATAGGATTTCTCGATACCCACGAGGTCTTCATCGCTGAAATCGCAGGCGGAGCAGGCGGCACGGGCGACAGAAGGGCTGACGAGCCCCTTGAACGCCCCGTCGTGGATCTCTTCGACCCACTCGGCGTCCGTCTCAAGACCGTTCTCGATGGCATGGATCTGTGCGGTATCGACTTCCTCGGCATCACGCTTCTTCGCCGCGAGCGAGAAGATGGCGGCGGCAAGGATGAACGCCGCGCCGATTCCTCCTATTACTCCATTGATTGCGGTCATAGGGTCTCCTGTCAGTCTCTGTCTAAAAAGAAAAGGCACCGGCCGTCTTTGGGAAACGGACGGTGCCGAAAAATGCAAGCAGCTCAGCCACTAGGCACCGAAGCCGGTACCGGTACCGGTGTTCAAGGTCTCGGAAATCTTGGTGAACTGATTGCGGATGGCACCTGCGACGGCGGGGCCGGCGAAGACGACGACGAGCGAGATGACGGCGATGATCAGGACGTACTCGATGAGGCCCTGACCGGACAGCTCGCCGGCCTTGGCGGCGCGGAAGTCACGCACGAGCTTGTTCTTGAGCTGGTTCTTGGCGACCACGGCGCGGGCGCAGGCGGAGTTGACGAAATCCATTGGATGAATCCTCTCTAGCGGAGATAAATAGGGCATAGACGAAGTCTTGGCGACTAGGCACCGAAACCGGAGGTGGTGCCGGTGGTCAGCGTGGTGGCAATCTTGGTGAACTGATTGCGGATGGCACCTGCGACGGCGGGGCCGGCGAAGACGACGACGAGCGAGATGACGGCGATGATCAGGACGTACTCGATGAGGCCCTGACCGGACAGCTCGCCGGCCTTGGCGGCGCGGAAGTCACGCACGAGCTTGTTCTTGAGCTGGTTCTTGGCGACCACGGCGCGGGCGCAGGCGGAGTTGACGAAATCCATTGGATGAATCCTCTCAGTAGAGAACGATAGAAGGCGAGGGGCGCGCTCCCTCGGCGAACATAATCGAACTCCGTCAAGTGAGAAACTATGTCGTGCCGCAGCGGCAATCACATTCCTTCATAACTTGGTGGTTTTAGAGAACCGCCTGAAAGGGGAGCCGAATAAAAAACGGCCGACCGTATCGGCCGACCGTTAAAACACTGTTATTAAAATCATCTCGCGCTATTCGGGCTTAATGCCTTTTCCCTTGTCGCGCGACTCGAGAAATGCCTTCATGAGCGATTTGGCGCTTGCCAGATCTGAGCAGATACCGACGAGCGGGCAGTCGTTCGGCTCTCGTTTGATGGAGATATATGGCAGGCCTTCCTTATTGACCAGAACGAAATACTTCTTCACGAGATCGCTTCCTATTTGTAGAGGTTGATGCCATCTGGTTCAGGGTTGCGCTCGCCATTCAGACGAGACGTATCGACCTTGTTCCCTTGCTTTGTCTGGACTGAACCCGCAAATTCCTTACGCGGGCGATGCGCAGGTGGCCTGAACTCGTCAAGCGAGACGTCGAGCACCGTTGCGATCCTCTCGATATTCTCGAAGGAGGTCATTCTGCGGCCCGTCAGTAGGCGAGTGATAATGTTCTTGGATACCCCAGAGGCCTCTGAGAGCGAACTCTGGTTCATACCCTTTTTTCGCATGATTCGCCAGATGCGGACTCCGAGTTCCTTGTCCCCGGATTCGATGTCACGTCCTGCGATTTGTTCCCTGCGGGTCACGTCCTTGTAAGTGTTCATAAGCAGCCGCCCGTTGAGTTGAGATTTTGCACAAGCCAAAACTTAACCCAGCGAACCGTAAAACTTAAGTAGGGTCATTCTGACCCCCGTTCAATATGATTCCGCCCGTCCCGAAGATAACATCAGAGCAGAATCAACATACCGTACGATAAGAAACAGATCCGTTGCGGCAAAGTCCACCTACAGCATCCAGTCGAACCCGTTCTTGCCGAGCGTCTGGCGCATGTTCCCGATTTGCATCTCGGCATGGACGCCGTCCTCATCGAAGACGGTGTTCATGCCCCCGAATCCGGGTATTACCGTCTTGGTTTCACCCGTGGTGAGGTCGATTCTCTGGTTGCCGAATTGCCGTTCGAGGTGCAGCCTGCCGTCCGAACCGATTACCGTTTGATACATAATCCGATTCTCCTATTCGACGTACCTATTTCCCTTGCCGCAGTTGCAGTCCTCGCAAAGGGTCTGGAGGTTGTCCATAACCGACTTACCGCCGCGCGAGACGGGGACCACATGGTCGACGTGCAGCTTCACCCCATCCTCACGGCCTCTCCCGCACCGCACGCAATGGAACCCATCGCGCCGAAGCACGTCATAGCGCATCGCGCGGGTCACCTTCGCATGCTCGGCATCGTTGGCCATGCGGCGGTCCTGATATTCCAGTCGCCGCTTCTCCCGCTTTTTCTCGCGCTCACGCTCACGCTTAGCCTTCTTATGCTCGCGCCAGAACATGTCGAACACGGTCTCTATGCCAAACAGGACGATAGCGAGCGTAAAGAACGGCATCATGGCATCGGTCATTTGTTCCATGTCTATCCTTTCGGAATATTGAGGGTCTTCCATGCCAAACATACCGAACCCCAATGCCTGCCAATAACGTACTGCCGCTGCGGCATCACTGAGAACCGCCTCATCAAAAGAAAAGCCCGCATGGGATTGCGCAGGCTTTTCAATAGATGAAGACGGATTTAGAAGCAGAAAGCATAATAAGTCTGGCTAATGCCGTAATTGCCGTACTCGAAAATACACTGTCCACTCGAATTGGCGCAAGCAAAATAGAATTGATTGTCCTTACTCACTGATCGAGTAAATGAAACGTCAGGGAAGTCATTGCCACCTATGCCGTGTTGGCTGAAGTATTCATATTGCCTTCCATCACAATCGATATTGCCCCAAATCTCAGTCGAGGAAAGGAGAAACACCTTATCCGTAGTTGCCGTTGGAGTTCCAGCGGAACCGCCACCCTGGTTGTCAGTTATTTTCTTAACTGACACTATCTTTGATTTGAGATTTGGCGGTAAGTAACTCCAAATCTTTCCGGCGTTCATCTTCTGGCGAAGCTCCGATTTCTCCCACCCTCCTGTATTTCTTGGACTTGTCCAGGAGCCTGACACATGTTTCGAGTCATTCATACACTCGTTGGTGTAAGAATTCTTAGTTGTAAAAAAAGTCAATCCGGCCTTCCCTGAACCGTCAGACAGGTCGTCGTGGTTTATACCGATAATGCGATAGGTAATATTCACGCCCCCAGCCCATACCGACCACTCCGTCCTCGCATCCATGGCGGCTTTCGCCTTGGCGTAGACGACCGAAGAAGTGCCGTTCTTGGCGATATCGTCGGCTGCGGCCTTCTGCTCATCCAGCGTCAAGTCTTTTGCCTCTTTCTGGGCAACGGTCTTCATCGCCTCGCGGTAGGCCTTTTCCTCGGCGCTCATGAAACTGTCTCCGTCGGTGCCGGAGTCGACCGTGTTGGCGACCTGGTTGAATTGGTTTCTGATGGCACCGGAGACCTGCGGTCCCGCAAACACCACCACCAGGCCGATGACGGCGATGATCAGGACGTACTCGATGATGGATTGGCCTCTGAGGAAGGTCGTCTTAGGAGCGACCCCCCCCCGAGGCGAAAATGCCGCTGCATGCATATGCGGCTCCCTTCGCTCAGGGGTTTGTAATACGAGCAAAGGGTAGGGGTGGCGCGGGGTTTTGGGGCGGTCTTGCCGCTGCGGCACTCCAGTAACTCGATACCTCACTCAGAACAGCAAACGGGACGCCTTCCATGGCGCCCCGCAGTACAGCAACTTGTTATTATTCTCATCCTTCTAAGTTCCCCAGCACTTTGACGCGCTATATAAACCCCCTCATTCCTCTAAGGCCTTTTCGCGCGGCCTTCCCACATAGACTTTTTTCTTATTCTTCTTATTATTCTCATCCCGCCAAGGCACTCTGCGGCAGCCCCACACAGGTCTCTGCTTCTCATTCACGTACAAAAAAGCCGTGCCAAGTGAAACCACCCAGCACGGCGCCCCAAACACGACGGAGGGCGAGACAGGAAAGCTGTAGAGCATGACCCTCCATCTGCTCAAGTATCCCAAACGGCGAGAGGCGGCAACCCCTCGTGCCGCAAAGGCACACCTCAACGCTCCAAGGCAACTTCCCCCTCAGCCGTCCCCGCCTGATCCCCGTACACCTCGGCCAGCTCATCGAGCGAGACAGATGGTCCGTCCTGCTCGCGGACGGTAAGCCCGCGCCGCTCATCCATGTCCTGGTCGGCGTTGAGCCTGATACGCCTCGAGACCTCGTCATCCGTTACGAAGTCGGGCAGCTGGTCGATGCAGACAGCCAGCGCGATGAGATAGTTCGCGTCATGCTCGTCGACGACCTCCTCAAAGACGTTGTAGGGAATCATGACGGCAGCACCGGTTGACCCCGCAAGCGTCTCGGCAAACCTTGCCGCATCATGCGCATCGTCAAGCGAGCCGCGGTCTTGAATCGCCTCGCTGCACGACCAGATGCCCGCCTCATCGCGGCTCCATACCGCTATCTGCAGATCCCAGCCGCGGCCAAGGGAAAGGTCTTCGACCGCATGGCAGTCGACGAAGATAGGGGAGCGCTCCGGTTCCTTCACGACCCATGCGGCGCTATGGTGTACGAGGTCTTCTTTAGCCTTCTCCAGAAAGTATGGCTGGTGGTGGGTTCCCATGTTGTCTCCTAACGCTCATCACTTGATAATTTGCACTCCGCGCCGCAACGCTCAGGCTGAATGACCCCATCGATCTCGAGTCCATCGCTATCGCGACCGAACTGTTCGTAAGAATCCTGCGTGATATAGATGCCGAAACACTCGGCAAGCTCTTCCTCGATGCCCAAATCCGCATCCTCCACGCCCACCGCACATACGCCGTCGGGCAGATAAAGTTCCCCCGCATGCTTGATATCGATATCGCCGATGGCGCGGCCTTGGTAGAAATCGGTGAGTTGCAGCGTGTACCCCGGATGGGACGTGCGCGAGAGCATATGCGAGACACCGCGACCGCTCGACCAACAATACGCATCCATAGCGCCGTTTACGAGCCTCGAGATCATGCCTGTCTCCTTGACCGCGTTGCGGGCGATTGCAGCATCAGCCAAGGTGAAGTCATCGGAGATGTACGCCGCATCGATGAGTTCCTCGACAGGTTCGAAGGCGATGGGGAAGATGTTGCGATTGATATCCATGCGATGGCTCCAATTGTTCATCGAAATGCCGATGTCTTCAAGATGTATACGGCGCGGTAGTGGATGTTGCCTACTAACGCTCCTGACTCGATATTTCGCGGATAGCGTCCCGCGCATCCAATCGAACAGATTCGCTGCAATCGAGCCCCTCGTCGACGCAACCGAACCGCTCGTATGCATCGGGCGTGATATAGATGCCGAAGCGCTCGGCAAGCTCATCCTCGACACCCGAATCGGCATGCTCCACACCGACCGCGCACACGCCATCTGGCAAGCTGAGCTCGCCGTTGCCGGCATGCTTGACGTTGATATCTCCCCACGCATGGCCTCGATGAAAGGTGGTGAGCTGGAGCGTGTATCCCGGATGGGAAGTACGGGAGAGCATATAGGAGGTACCGCGGCCGCTCGACCAGCAGTATGCGTCCATGGCTCCGTTGACGAGCCTGGAGATCATGACCGTCTCCTTGACCGTGTTGCGTACGATAACCTCATCCGCCGCCCTGAAATCACGCGACCTATATGCTGCCGCAAGGATTTTCCTGACGGGCTCAAACGCAAGGGGGTGGATGTTGCCGAAGTTATCCATGGGAAGGCTCCAAAGGTCTATCTAGATGCCTATGCGCAACAGCTCCATTGCACGGTCGCGGTCGAAAGAGGCGGTGAGCTTGCCAAAGCGCTCGATATAGCCGATATGCTCGAGCCGCTTCACCAAGCGGCGGAACGGTTCGTACTGGACGCCCGCCTGGTTCGATAGCTCTCGGATGGTGACGCGCTGCCCGACTGACTTCTCGAGGGCATCGAGAGCCGCCATATAGAATTCCCGTTCCGAGGGGGTCAACTTGAAGCGACTCGGATCGCAACGGTCCGAAATCTCATCGGCGGCCGCATCGGCGCGTCGGTACGCCTCAGTCGGGATATGCCTTCCCGCCGCCTTCTCGAGAAGGGCGAAGACCCTGATCGACTGCAACGCGGTGAGGGAGAGGGAGAATTCGCAGCCTGTCGCACTCACGGAGCATTTCTTGACGATTAGCTTGGCGATTTCAGTGGACGGCACGAGATTGAAGGAAGAATAGCCGCCGTCTAGCAGGTACAGCTTGGCGAGCATCTCGACAAGCTCATCGCGGCTAAGCGCTATATCGCAGGAACCTTTGACTATCATCGATACCTCCTATGCAATCGCCACATTGCCGTAAGAATCGAACTCGATGAGCTTCTTGATCTCAAGGGAAGTCAAAATAGACTCGAACGTTGATTCGACCGGTGCGGCCATGATGCCATTTCGAAGCTCAGCGCGGCTCACGGTATGATCCCTGTTTTCGTATAGGTAGAAGAGAACCTGTTGTTCGGTCCTCTCGAAAAAACTGTCCCGTTCGTTCATTTGGTCTCTTTTCATAGAAGCCTCTCTTTGCCGAACAGGATACGGAGACACGCGCAGGCGCTGACCTTCTTGCCGCTGCGGCAGGTCTACCGGATTGGCGGAACCCTAGCGCCCCACAGACTGGGTCATATTGTCAATCTCATCGCCGGCGCAGCACTCGTCCATGCGCTCGGCGATATCGTCCAATCCCTCCTCGAGCCTGAACCCCTCGGGGACGTCCAGCGCCCCGATGGAGCAGAGCTGCGTGATGGTCAAATTAAGGTAGTCCTCGCCGCCGTCCTTTGAGAATTTGCCGAGCCAAAAAGGGGAGTTCTCTAAATCGGGCGTCTTGATGGCCATATCGATGTTCCAATCGCTCGCCTCGATTCCCCTGTCCTCGAGAATGCCCGCCAAATCGGAACGCTTCCATTTGACGGTGGCGCCTTCGATGATTTCAGGGTCGGCGATATCCCATGCGACCGACAGATCATCGACGCGAACGGAATCGCCCGTCCACTCGCCGGTCTTGCTGTCATATCCCTTCACGACCATAAACGGCTCGTCACCGCCGCAAAACAGTATCGCCGTCGAGCCGAACCTCGTGAGTTCGACATTGCCCCTCGGATCGGGTTTGATTTCCGTGCCTTGGATATCGAAATCCATTTCTTCCCTCCTAAAATCCGGCTTTATCCCTGCCGCCGCGCCCATAGGGTTGCGCCGAATCGAGCTCGACGGCCTCCATGAGGTCATCGAGCGATTCCATCCTCCCGTTCCCGGAGAAATCCCAGCCGAATACCGCGCAGATATCCCGCTCGACGCATGCGACGTCGCCACTCATCTCAGCCAGCCGCACGACAAGGTTCTCTGCAGGAAGACCTCGACGCATGCGCAGGCGGGCCATCTCCCGCCCGAGCTCGTCATTTTCCATGGCAATCACCCTGTCGCTAAGCGACTTGGCGATGAAAAGGACCTCATATTTCCCGTTGCCGTGTGCCATGCTCGGTGTCTCATCGAGGATGAGCTTACCGCCTTCCACGACAAGCTCGAAATCCCGAGCATCGTCGTCGAGTCGATATCGCCCAGCGGCGAGTTCGGCCGCGAACTCGCCGACGCTGCGCGGCTGTGCCCTGATGAAGGACTCGGTATCTGAAAACAGGTATTCGCAAAATCCCGAAGCCGAGTCCTTAAGGATGACGATGCATTTGGACGTGTCGATACAGTCGAGCAAGACGCGGACGTTATCCGTCGCACTCGAATCGTAGAACTCGGCTTCGGATTCGAGGTCGCGACTGAAAGCAGAGCGGATGACGTCGCACGCAAACCCGAGATCCGCGCAAAAATCCTCATAGGCGCCCTTGTCCTCGCCCGCCGCAGTGCGTGCACTGTCCAGAATCTCATCGGTCAGCCCGCTCGGAATTTCGACATCCGGAAAGTGTGATGGGTCGGCGATTCGTGAGACCGCTTCGCGTGCCCAACTCACACCGATGTCGTCGGCGAGCTCTCCCATCCGTGCCGGGCCATGTGCCAAGACTATATGCCTGTCGGTTCGGGTAGGTACCGCCGCGGCAGCCTTGGGGACAACGGCTGCGAGACGGGCGAGGTTGATGAGCTTATGGCTCTCGACTGCCTTGCCCAGTAGCATCTCGTAGCTTTTCTCCGATGGGATATTCCGAAGCTCGCGGACCTTTTCCGTGATGGAGAACAGGCTGCTCGGGATAGCGGAGATTCGAGCAGACGCAGTGTTGCCTCCATCATCTGAGAGAACGAGCTGCCCGTTTGGCTCGGGGTAGAGCCGCTCGGAATCTCCGACGAGACTCGACACAAAGTCACCCGCCCGCGACCCGTCTTTCTCCGCTACCCAAGAATCTCCTCGGCGGCAGAGGAGAACCGCATCGGGTACCTTTAGGCCTTCGAGATTGTCTATGGGTATTTCTCGCATCGACGCCGCTCCCATCATGTTCGAAATTTCTGCGATCGTATATCCTGACTTTACGAACATGTATGGCAGACAGCCCTGAGGGGACAGAAATAGACTTGGAGGGCGACCCGAAATGGTTCACCCTCCGCAATGCTCTGCCTTCCGTGCTCTAGAACTCGACATCCTCGTCGTAGAGCTCGGGCTCGGGCCCTGTGATTACATAAGGCTGTTCACCTTGAACCTCGGCCGCCTCGCTGCTCTTCACATCGCACAGATCATTCAGCGGCGCGTCCTCGCCGCCGCCCGTCTGGTGATATTCCAAGGCCGCGGCCTTGCTGCCCTGGCGCGATGCAGCGGCATCGCGGTCCTCGAGCATCTGCTTGGCCTCGGCAGCGGCGGGATTCATTTCCTTGCCAGCCGCCGCGAGTTTGTCTTCGTAACCCTTAGCGTTGAGCAGGCGTGCACCGTAGGCGTCCTCGATGCCGGCAACCAAGGCACCTGCGCTGAACTCCTGCGGGTTACGGTAGTCATAGTCGAAGTTGTCGCGGGAATCCTCGCCGCTGACAGGATAGACGCGGACGGGCGATTCAGTTTTGAAGCTCGCCGTGAAGGGCTTACCGGACTGTGCATAGGGCAACTGTCTGTCCGTGAGGAACTTGCTCACGATCATGCCGCCGAGGTCTTGGTTGCCGACCATGGTGTGGGGAGGCAGCTTGCACAGCAGGAAGTTCTTATCGGGTCCGTCCTCAACGGGAACGGTCTTGACCTTCATATCGCAGGGCGCGAAGGTGAGTCCCGTGTATTTGTAGTTCGCGCTGCGCTGTAGCTCCGGCTTAGCGGCTTCCTTGCCCTGATAGGCCGCCGACACAGCGGCGGCCAAGTCACTCGGCATGATTGCCGCATCGCCCTCACCGGGATAGTCGATGCGTTGATTCTGCTCATCGTACTTGAAGAAGCGCACGTCGCGATCGGAGCGAAATCCGTACTTGACTGCCTTTCCGGCATCCTTGACCTGCTTCATGAACTCACGGGCGGGCATGGAGACCTTCATGCCGGAAAGGTCCTTATCCCCGACAACGGTACCCTTCGGCATCGTCATGTTGATGCGCAGGCGCTCGTTGCCGTTGCGATCCGTATACGGCTTCACGCGGACGTCCTTGTTCTCGAAGCTGATATTGATGTACTCGGGCTTCTTCGACTCGGGTTCGTCTACCATATCCTTCTCCTTTTCCTTTTTATTCTTCTTCTCTTTATCTTTGTTCTCCTTGCCCTTTTCCTCATCCCGCCCGTGGGTTTCAACAGCCTTCGACTCGGCGGGTTCCACCTCGCGAGCAACCACCTCGTCGCGGACGTCTTTGCGCCTGGATGCGGCATCGACTTCCGACTGAACCAAGTCGCCCAGACTCATCGTCTTACCCGTAGGTTTCCTGACGGTCTCGATATGGATGCCGCCGTAGCCGTCCTCCAAGGCGCGGTCGACCATGCTCTCGAGTTTCATTCGCATCTCGCTTCCCTCGGGAAGGGACTTGATGGCCTCCTGCACGCTGATCGCCGCATTTTTGAAGCCAGCGATGACCTTCTCGCAATCGGGGGCGACATCGACTTTCTCGACACCCTTTACGGGATGCTCCTTGCGGTCGAGTGCGACCTCGCTGCGGACGATGTCGATGATGTCGTGATACCCGTAGTCGAGCTGTCCGCTGATTCGCGGCCTGACCCCGCAATCCCTGAGAAAGGACCTGAACTGAGCAAGGGTATGCTCGGTAAGGCTGCCGCTGGGGACGAGCTCGTACTGGGCGGCATCCAGCTCAAGCGCCGTCTCGATGGCGGCGCGGTAGAAGGAGTCCTCGAGGTTGCCCCTATAGCCCCAGAAGCTATCGACCACAGGTCCGCAGACGATCACCGCATCCAGATCGGGGTCGATGGAGCGCTGGTTGCGTTCGGCCTGCATGGACGCGAGCTCAACGCAACTTTCGAGGGAGCCGTCCGTGAGCCGGATCGCCTGCTCATTGCCGCTCAATGCAGCGAGCTCCATCTCTCGGCGGCAGGACGGTACGGCGGCGGTACTGTAGCCCATCTCCGCAAGGGCGCCTGCGGTGAGATTGCCGAGCGTGTTGGTATTCGGGCCGTGCAGGTTGATGACCAAGGCCATGGTGGCTCCCATCGTTCTTACATTCGTATTGATTCAAAGTATGGAAGCCTAGGAACGGGCGACGAGATAATGGGACGGAAGTAGAAGATAGGAAACCGGTCTTGATAATCTTCCGCCGAAAACATAAAGGGGCGCACCCGCAAATCGGGTACGCCCCTTTATCAATCCAGCCAAACCCTAGTAGTTCGCGAGATGTTCCGCGGCATCGAGCATCGGCAAGCCCACGCCCTCCATGCCGTATCTCATCGATTCGGACACCTCGGTCTTCTCATCGCAAAGCGAATCGATGCTCTGCTCGCGTGCGGCCGCCTTGTCGGGATCCATATACGGCTCGGTCGCCACGGACACGACCAGCTCGGCGAGCTCGCGGTTCTCATCAATCGCAGTCGGCAGTGCGACATTCTCGATATCGCCCTCGAACCCATCGGGACGGAAAGGCTCCAAGATAACCGAGTCGTAATCCTCCGTACTTCGGGTGCTGTTCGGGCGATAGAAATAGCAGGACTCACCCTCGACTGTCACCGTTCCTTCGATGAAGTTGTCGTCGTTGGTGCTATCGATCTCGACTTGAATATCCGGCACGCCCGTGCGGATGCATTCCTCCGCCCGCGCCCGATCGGCGTTGAGGGTACGTTCCTCGGGTTCGATGCCGAAACGATCCGCCATGATGTCGAGAAGCTCGGGGACGGACTGCGTGCTGATGACGTCGCTGCCGGACAGGAGCATAGCCAGGCTGCCGAGGTCGACATCGTTGGAGCAGTCCCGCTCGGCAGAGTCGATAAAGGTTGGCTGAAAGGCGATGGGGTCGACAACAGGCCCGCTATAGGGGATGTCGGCTACGTTCTCGAATCCATGGAACAGCTTCTCGTAGGCAAGCTCGGATGGGAAGACGCTGAGGACGCACGTGTCGCGGTCATGAAGGTCGAGCGGGTCGTATTCGGTGGTCGTGACGAGGAGGTTGAACTCGGGGAAATAGCTCACTGTCTCACTCGACGTGAGCTTGTCGAGCAGCTCCTTGGCGTCCGCCCCGACCGGACGCTCCGATATCTCGGAAAGCGGCTTGCCGTGGGACAGCTCAAAACTCTCCCGATTCGACATCAGGTGTTTTTGGTAATAAGAGACGCGACGTACCATATCGGGAATGCTGCCGGCAGTGATGGTCGAACTCCACGAGAACAGGCGGGACAGCATATCGATTCGGCGGTCGTGGAAGGTGAATCCATCGGAATCCTGCTCGTATGAATCGATGATGGCGATGGCCTTATCCCGCCCGTCCTTGAAAACAAAGTCGGATACATAGTCGCAGCCCTTGAAGAACTCACCGCTGGAGATCTCGGATGCCGTGACGTTGAAGATGGCTGTCTCCCTGCTCATCGGCTCACGGAACAGGGCGGGGCTGGAAGTGACTGCGAGAAGGTTGAACTCAGGGAAGAACGTCATGCTGTTCTCCTTGACGAGCATCTCGAGAAGCTGATTCTTGTCCTGGAAGCCATGGACTCTATACATAGCTACTCTCCGATTTCCGAATTATCGTGATTCTTATCTTCTAGACCGCGGTCTTCCGCATCGACATCCTGTGCCATAGAGGCGACCTCGCGGCGATTCTCGCACATATCGTCCAAGCTCTCACCGACCCCGACAATCCCGTCGGCGAACCGCTGGCAAAACCCGTGCGCATCATCGAGGTCGGCGCAGAAGTGTCCGTAGCCGCAGACATGCCCATCGGTGAGAACCTTCACATCGAACCGCGCCCCCTGGTCATAGGCGAACGAATCCTCCTTGACCTCGGTAATCTGGAATTCGGTCTTCACGCCATCATGTACCATGATGTACTCCTCGGCGGGCATATCGAGTGCCTTCTCGGCAAAACGCGGGCGGGAGCACATCTCGGGGTTGTCCCACAGGTCATGGATGAACGCGTTCTCATCTCCCTCTCGGTAGACGAAGCCCATCGTCTCGAAGCCGGCCTCCGGCAGGTGGAACCCATCATCCACTTGATGACACGAATAGAGTTCCTCGCCCTTATCGGTCAGCTGGCGCATCTCCACGCAGGCGCGACCGTCATGGTGCGCACCGGTCACGAACAGCGACCCGTTCTCATCCCACATGCCATCGATTTCGCAGTCGGCGAAGATGTTGTCCCCGCCGTGCCAGCTCTCAGACGTATCGACCGCTTTCTCGAAGTTCTCGTAGACGGTGATTCCGCCGCGCGGACCATTATAGAGACCGTTGCTGCCCTTGACGAGGATGGAATTCCCCCAGCTATCATTGGTTTTTTCAGATTGGTTGACGCGGCCGGTGCCGAAGAGCTTCCCGAGCTGTTCATGTACCTCGCAGTAGTCATCGCCGACCATCTGGTCGAATACGGTGCGCTGTTTGGGTGCAAGCTCGGCATGTTTCTCGATGGCACGGCCATTTTCCACGTCGAAGCCCATCTTCTCAAGAGCCGATGCGATGTACTTGCATTCACGCGCCTCATTGGCAAGTGTCGCGCAATATGTCTCGCTGCAAATCTCGACATCGTAGAAGTTTATGAGTGCCTCGATTTCGCTGTCTTCAAGTACTTGCCCCAGCGCGTCCATATTCTTCTCGCAGGCCTCCGTCAGGTCGTCCGCGCGGGCATCCGACAACCTGCGCCCGTTCTCCTTGAAAAACGCTGTCTGAACCTCCTCGGTGCTGGCACCGTCGGCGTATCTATAGTAGCCCTCGGCCGTTGCATACGCCGCATTGGCGAGGTCGATCTTATCCACATCGATATCGTTGAGCTTGGAGAAGGACAGCGTCACCTTCTTGTCCCCACGGCTCAAATCGACCTCGATAGTATCGCCGGAGCTTCGTACGGAGCAATCAACGGCATTGATGATCTCAATCGGATCTTCCGCAGTGATGAACAGCTCGACATCGGAGCTGACACCCTCAAGGTCATATCGGCTGGCACCCTCGAGCCAATCGATGATATCGTCGATGTTGTCGCGGGCATCTTCGAGCAGGCTCTCGTTGCTGACGGCCTCGAGGTGCCCATATCCGTTGAAGCGGTAGCAGTCGGCATCCGACTCAACGTGGCGGCTCTCGCTGAGAGCGGTCTCCACGTCCCAGCCGCAGAGCTTAGCGGCTTCCTCCACGGAATCATACGTATCGAAATGGCCGTACTGGTTTGCGGTATCATACGCTTTCGCGCAGTCCAGCAAATCGCTATCGCTTGCCTCGTTGAGCAGGTAGTCTTTCAAACCGATGATAGCCGTATGTGCTACGAACCCTTCCTCATCCGCATATCCCCCTGCTTTTCCTCGTTCTTATCCTTCTTTTTATTTTTCTTCTTCTTATTCTTCTTATCCGTGTAGCTCGGTAGCGCCTTATGCGCCTACCGAGCTACACACCAAGCCGAACCGTCAACGGTTTGCGTCCCCACGCTCCCCAAGATCCTCTTCGGCATCAAGCGAAGCTTCTTCGGTCTTCGCACTAACAAGCTCATCGAGCGACTCAGTGGCCTCGGGCTGCGCCTCGAGCTCGGCAAGGGCATCATCGACCTTCAACTCAACCTCCAGAAGCGTGAGCATCGAAGGCATGGTGAGTGTCTCATCGCCGAAAACCTTCTCAACCGCCTCGCTGGGCACATCGAAGAGGTAGCCGTCCTCATCGCGGAGCGTATCGACACCGGCGGGAGCAAGTTCGTGGAACGTCAGAAGGGTCGGCGGTTCGCTGAGGACCTTACACGCAAGGGCTCCGCCGCACTCACCCCAGTCTGCACCATCGCGTGTAAAGGGGTGCTCATCGGGGATTGTATCGGCATCGCTGAGAAGGAAATAATCCCGTTCCCCCTCGGCACCGTACATGCGCTGCACGGCGAAAAACACCTGGCACTCCGAAGGTCGCTTTCCCCGATCGTCCATGGGAAACATAATGTCATCCAATGCAGCGAAGCATGCATCGATGATGGCATGCTGAACTGTCTCATCGTCCTCCGGATATTTGCTTCGAATCTCACCCCCGAAGGGCATGAAATCGTCCATCTTGTTCTCAATCTGACTCATAGCAGGTCCTTTCAAAGCGGTTTACCGCTTCCATACTCGATGTTTGCCGTCCACTGGCGCAGCAACGGGACAGAAGTAGCCCCACACCGCCAAGGCACCCAACTGCCTACTCGCCCTCTGTGAGCTTGCTTGGCATGATCGTCAGCAGTACCGCGCCGCCGCACTTGAATTTGATTTTCACGGGTGCCTGCAGGTCGTCGATATTCCAGATGGCAATCCCGCACGCAGTCTGCCCCGGTTCGACCTCGACCGACTCGGGGTTCCGATAGTTGCCCTCATCATCGTACAAAGCCCCGAATTGCAGGGTATCTCCATTTTGCGACGCAGACAGCATATCGATTGGCGAGATGATCATCTTGGTGTCTGAATTGTTCGTCAGCAGCAGGTCGCAGACGAGTACCTTCTGCGCTCCGAGAGAACCGGACGAGGTTCCCGTCTCCGTTGAGGAATTGACCTCCCAAGACCCGCGTCCCAGGCGATATCCGACAACGCTGATATTCACCGAGGAATCACCCAGTTCCGCACTCGCAGATTGAATGGTGTTTGATTGACCGCTCTGTATGCTTGCTCCGCAGCCAGCGAGACCCGCACCAAAACCGAAAACGGCGACAGCCGTCATTGCGGAAACGATAATTCGCTTCATGTCTTCATCCTGTCTATCTCGAAAGCCGCTTGGGGTACGGCCTATGACACAATGATAGCACGGCGATAAATTGCAGAAAGATTATCGGCTCGCCGTCGGAAATGCCCACAAGATCCATCGCTAGGCGAAGTAGGTGAGAACCAAGCCGAGAACCAGACCCGTCAGGTTGCAGACACAATGCGCGATGATGCTCGAGCTGATCCCGTCGCGCTGACTGAGACCGCCCAAGACCAAGGCGCAGACAAGGGCATATGCCGACTGCACGACATTGAAATGGAAGCAGGCGAACAGCACGGCTTGGATGAGGTTCGCAACCCAGAACGGCAAGCCGCACCGCTCCAATGCCGCCAGCGAGACGCCGCGAAAGCACAGCTCCTCCGCAACCGGATCGATAACGCAAAGCCGTAGCAGATAGGGGAGTGTGATGGCGACCGTCGCCGCAGTATCGATTTTAGAGACTATCGCGATAGTGCCGATTGAGACGGCTTGCAGCAAGACCCCGGCACTGACAGCGGAAAGCACGGCAACGACCCCGAGACGGTTGAATCCAAGTCCGAAAGACCGGTACAGCCATGCCATGGCCGCAAGTGCGACCAGCGATGAAACGGCATGCGCGATATCCTCGGGCAGACCCGCCGAAAGGGTCATCAGCCCCGCGCCGAGAAGCGAGACATCGAACAGCGCGGGCGCGATGAAGGCAAAGCGCAGATGGATACCGTTACCCTCGGACTCGGCTTCGACTTGGTTCACGCGAGCCTCCTTGCAAACAGATGCCTGCCGATGGCGCGGATGCCCTTCATGCCGGCAAGGATGCCGCCCGCCACGACTGCCGTACCCGCGACAAGTGCGACGACCCCGAGGGCGACCGCGCAGGCATCGATTGGCACCTCGTCCTCGAGGACTTTCTGTGCGATATAGCCGGAGAACCCCAGAGACCCCAGGCATGAGAGTCCCGCCATGATGGCATCGCGCTCCGTGCCGTTCCATGATTCGGTGCGAGGGCGAATGGAGAACAGAAACCCGTTCGCCAAATTGGCGAAGTCGCCGACATCAAGCCCGTTCGTCTCGAACAGGGGGCGGACGAGCCGAAACGCCTCGCCGTTATCCACATGTCTGCCGCAATCGGGCTTCCTGAGCACGATTACCGTGACCTCATTCGCTCTACCCATTGCACCCCTCGTGTCGCGGCACCCTAATTCACCGTTCATTTCCGTTTCCCCTTCTCATCGAACACGAACTCGACCTTGCCCGACTTATCTGCAGCCAGCTTGAGCTTCGCACTGAATTCCTTACCGGTTTTCGACTTGAACCCCGAGATCTTCCCGGTCGTACCGCCCTCGAGTAGCTTGCCCAACTGAGCCGCCGTCAGCTTCTTTCCCGCCACGCTCTTCCAAATCTCGAATCCGCACCCTTCGGTTTGGACCCATTTGCCGCACTTATCGCGCTTCCCCTTGTTGGAGGAGCAGCTACACGTCTTGGCCTTGGAGCCGCGGTCGATGACGTCTGCACCGCATCGCGGGCATTTCCCGACGACCTTGGACCCAACGGGTCCCAAGCTGCCGAGCTTCTCGCCGTTTTTCTTCATGACCTCGATATCGTGGACAACCATATCGGTGACGGAGTTCACCACATCGTTTGCATCCAACTCGAACCTGCCGACAGCCTCCATCTGGTTGAAGAGCCTCTCGGTTGCTTCAGGCGACGCTATCTGACATCCTCCGAGCAATTTGTAGGACACCGCGCCGCAATCGGTGAGGGACAGCGTGCCCTTCTTCTCCCTCATGAGGGCGCGGTCCTCGTCCTTGGTGATCTCGGCGAGCGTGCTGGTTCGCGTGGCACCCGTGCCTACGTTGTACTTCTCGAGGCGCTTCGTGAGCCATTTCATGGTCGGCTTCTGCGGGCGCTTATTGGCGCCTTCGAAACAGAAAGGCGTGGCGGTCTTGCCGAATTCGGCGGTATTTTCCTTCTCGGCACCCTCCTGGGCTTCCTCCTGCGATGCATCGGAATCGAAAATCGCCTTGAATCCCCGCGACAGCGGTATCTGCGTCGAGCCCGTGAACTCGGGAAAATCGGCAACGTGTGCCTTCACGAGTTCATACTCATAGTCCTCCGCGAGCATCGACAAATAGTTCTTGGCGAGCACGACGTAGATATCGCGGGCGCACTTGCCATATGCATCGAGCGCGGCGAGGGCAGCGGGGACGTTCGGACCGGGTCGGTTGGCACCGTGAGCGCCGCCCTCCTTGACGTGTGTCTTGCGGGCGGTCCTGTGGGAGCAGATGTCTGGATCGACCCCGACGACCGCGCAGATCCTGTCCACGAGGGGCAACAGTTCGTTGAACTGCTCGGGCGTGATCTGCTTGTCCTCGGTACGCGGATAGCTGACCACCTGGTCCTCATACATTTTCTGGTAGCAGGCCAAGACATCGGCGGGCTTGTGTCCGCGGCGGGCGAGGATGCCCGATAGCCCCGCAAGGTCGAGCAGCTTGCCGGGTGCGGTATGCTTCTTCGCCCTCGAGTCCTCGACCACGGCCGACTCATGGAGCGCGGCCAGATCGACCTTCTCGGCGCTATCGAAACGCCACTCATCCCCGTCCTCGTAGGTACGCGCGAAGACATTCCCGTTCTCGTCGCGGAATCGCGCCTCGAAGAACGGTTTCTTGACATAGCCGTTGTACACCTCGAGCTGGTCGCCCGTGAGCTTCACCATGACGGATTTCAGGCGCCCCTCGCGCACGACCGTATGAAACCCGTGGTCGCGGGCGATGCAGGTCGCGGCACGCACGAACTGCATAGATGCGAGGTCCCAGCGCTCACGCACGTGGGCCTTGACGAAGTCTCCGTCCTCCTCCATGGCCCCGAGCATCTTACGGCCCTTGAAGGCCTTCTGGACGCTCGCGGGAGCCTCGTCGGTGAAGTACATGCGGCTCGTCTTGCCGTGCCAACCGCACTTCTCGAGCGCCTCCCATGCCAAAAGCTCACCCTCGCCGGAAGGGTCCACATCGGTCGCGATGCAGACCTCGTCCACCCCGGCAAGCTCCCGCTTCAACTCGGAAATGACATCGGAGCAGCCTTTGAGCACGCCTTTCTTCCAAGCGAATTGTCCGAGGTCCCAGGGCAACCCTTCCAGCGACCATTTCTGCATGGCTTCGGACTGCTCGGCAGGCACCTGCTTGTCGGGCGGGAGCAGCCCCATGACATGACCTCGGAGGGCGCAGATTTTATACTGCGACCCGCCATGGGTTCCAGAAGTCCCATCAAGGGCCTTAGCGAAGTTGCGCTTAGCACTTGGCTTCTCTGCGAGTATGAGAATCATCGAGGCTCCTTTCAGAAGGCAGTTGGGCGGTCTTGGAGGTTTTGTTTTTCCAAGCAGCGTCGATTTCCCTAGCTTTCAGCACGGAGCGCAGCATCGGCCCCTCATCGCTTCCCATGAGCCAGTCACAGGGCACACCGAGAACGAGGGCCAGCCGCAGGATGCATTCGTAGTTCGGAAGCCGCGTCCCCGACAGGTACTTCTTGAAGGAGTCCTTGCTGATGCCGCAGACGCGACCGAGCTGGTACAGGTTTTCGTAACCGCACGCCTCGGCGGCCCTGCGCAGGCGCACCTTGAAACGGGCTTTGCGCAGGGCGACCGTGCGGTCGGTATCGGGATCGACCGCGACCATGGCTATCAGCCGCCGAGGGCTGCGCGGGCGAGCTGCGTCGATTTAGCTAGGGTCATGGCAACTACGCCACAGCAGGCGATAATTTTGACGAGCGTATGGGCGACATTCCCGATGCCGCTCAGGCCGGTTCCGATATCGCCGACGACAGACACGACCAGATAGGGGAACATGTAGAGGACCACGACCATTACGACGCCGGCGAGACAAAGCGAGAGGAACTGTCGGAGGTATCCCCATCCCCAGCTGCGGGTCTCATCGAAGCCCATGAGGGCAAACGGGATGGGTGCGAACATGGCGGTGAGGTAGATCTCGATGGCGCGGCCGATCATCATGGCGTACGAGATGACCAGGGTGAACTGTGCGACTATATAGGCAATGGCGACTTCGAGCAGGATGACCAGGCTTTCGATGATATTGCCGTCTTCGGGGAAGACGATAAGGTTGTCCTTGCTCCACCAGTCGGTACCGGCATTGGCCCCAAGCGAGCTGGCGGACGTGCTAGCGGTCTTGATGATTTCCAAGACGATGGAGTACAGGTCTTTGACGATTCCGACGCCGTTGCGGACCATGTACATCATGACGGCGCACCAGACGAACAGTGCGACGACCTCGCGGACCGAGGGCATCATGCCGCCGCCTTGGTCCATCTTCTTGGCAATCTTGAGGAGCTGGAGCAGCATGCCCATGGCGAGAAGGGTGGCGGCGACTGGTTTGATGGCGCTGTCGGACACGTTGGTGACCAGGGCGGCGAGGTTAATTTTTCCGCTCGTATTTCCCAAGAGATGGTCAAAGTCGCAGAGCAAGTCCGACGCCGAGACGCAATTCTTTATATCGCCCAGCGTGCATTTGAGCATGAGGTTGGCAATAGGTTGGACTAAGGTTCCGTTGAGGAACTTCATGATGCCCTGACCGATGGCCTCGGTCCAAGAGCCGATCATTTCCCCGACCTTGTTGACCAAGTCATCCAAGCCGAAAGCCGCGGCGCAATGCGGGGTCAGCAGCATGAACAGCAGCATGATTCCGAGCGCCAGCGCGAAAGACGCGCCCGCACGTCTGGCCGATGGGGACTTGATGCCATCGAGCTTGCACTCAACAGACTTTGCGACCGCGACGAGATGATGCTTCGCCTTGTTGAGGACGCCTTCATTGCGGGCGTAATCGAGGGCTTCGACCCTGATGGCGGCTACGTCCATCATTGGACATCGACCTCCTCGAACTCATGGGTGTCGGTGTGGTAGATGACGAGAATGCTCGGCAGGGAATCCTCGGCTGCGTTCGTGGCGTTCTTGATGCCAAACGTCAGGGTGCAGGTGGACTCGTTGAAGTTCTCGATGACCGTGCCGTCCCACGTCAGCTCGGTCGTGGTGGAATGGTTTGCGAGCAGGTATTCGATAACGGAGCGCTTGAACTCCTTGGTGCGGCCGTCGATGGCCTTTTTGAAGTTATCGCCCTCGATGCCGTTGAATTTGGCGCTCTCGGCGCAACGGTTGTTCGAATAGCCGTTCTCATTGTGGAACATATCGCACTTGAGCTCGAAATAGGTGTCGTTGCCCTCGCCGGTGAGTGCAGCGGGATCGACCCTGCTGAGGGTCATTATGTGGTCGTTGCCGGACGCGTCGATTACGGAGAAGACCTCCCAGCTTAAAGCTCCCGTCTGGTCGCCGGCGATGGTATCCACCGCAGTGATTGCAAAGGTCTGGACCTGCTTTTTGGTCTTCTTGACCGAGTCCTTGGACTCTCCGTAAGACTCGGTGATGATGCCGTCCTTGATCGTCATCGAACCGCTGCCGTCATTTGCCGCCCATTTCGAATTCTCGATCTGCTCGACGATTTGCTTGGTGGCCTGATCGTAGTCTCTGATGGCGGAGCGCTGTCGTTCGGTCAGCTCGGTTTTGGAATCGGCGGCATCCCCCTTATGAGATGGTTGCTCGCTTTTCTGCTCTAACTGCTCCTGCGCATCGGCTGGGGCGTCGTTCCCGCCGCCCTTCGCGACGCAAGACGTGATACCGTTCATTGCGATGAACAACACGATGCCCGCTGCGACCGCGACGACCGCCGTGTTGTTCTTGAGGAACTCCATGAATTTATCCATCCTGTCTCCTTTCCAGTCTGAGGTTTATTTCGAAAGGTCGATTCCGCCGATCCAGCCCCACTTGCAGCCGGTACCGGCGCCGTAGAATCTGATGAAGGTATCGAGCGATTTGACCGTGATGGGGCCCTCGTTGCTCATGACCCTGTTGTTGCCGATGTAGATGCCGACGTGTCCGTACGTGAGTCCGGGAGCACCGGTACCCGGGTGGGAGACATCGGCGATAATCATGCCCACCTTGAGCTCCGACCTATTGGAGCTATGGCACCAGGACCGGCACATATCGCAGGCGTTGCCGCCGAAATAGCCCACTCCCGCCGCGCGGAAGACATTGGTGACCCAGGCGGCACACCAGCCCTGTCCGGGAGACGGGGTGGCATAAGCCATGTTGACGACGGTCTGCTGGCGGGCCGATGCACCCGCAATCTGCGGGGCGCCCGTCCCGTTGCCATGGTCTCCATCGCCGTCCGACGGGTTCGTAAGCAGCTCGTAATACCTGTCGGCGGCTTCATAGCGCACCTTCAGGCGCGGGATTCCCGCCCCTTCCCAGCCGTAACAGAATTGCCTGACGGCATCCTTCAGGTCGGTGGATGCCAAGAAGGCCCGCTTGCTTCCCGAGACCAAGGTTCCCCCGACGGGATCGAGCGAACGGTTTTCCGAGCCATCGGGGCCGTGCTCGGACCTGATGGTATAGGCGCGGCTCCAATATCCCCAGCTGTCGTGGTCCCAGAAAAAATCGAGCTGGACTTGAACCTCCGTCCAGGACTTGCCGACGGACTTTGCATAGTTCACGAGATTCGTGTGGCGACCATTCGTCCATTGGCAAAGTCCGATGCCGTTGGCGTTCGTGCCGCCGCCTTCCTCCGATCCCGGATTCATGCCGCTCTCGGCGTACATGTTTCCCATGATGGCGGCGATTTGCAGGTCATCGAGCCCCTTCTCCCTGAAGAACGATGCGACCTGCGATTCCACTTCGTTCATTCCCTGAACCTCCTGATCGGCGCTGCCGCCGGATAGAGCCAGCAAAAGGATTAGTACGGGAACGGCGGCGAGGATGAGCATCCCGAAAGTCGAGCCGCCGATAGCGGTCGCAAGGGAGCCGACTGCTCCGGCGACAGCGGCGGCAAGTGACTTCAGGAGGGCTTGGAGTGCCGCGACGGCATGCTGCGCTGCCGCCTTGAGGCCGGCGGTGAGCTTGCCGATGAGCGCGGCCTTCTGCTCGGCCTCGACGGCCTCGCCCGCCGCAGCCTTCGCCCTGGCGATCGACATGGAGCGGCGCTGCATCGATTTAGAGAAGGCGGCACGCTGCCCGTCCTCCGCCACCCGCGCAGCCTTCTTCTCGGCCTGCGACATGAGCTGCGACTTGCTGCCGCCCTTGGCTTTGGCTCGGGCTGCCTTGAAGTCCTGAGCCTTGCCGCGCACATAGCGTCCGGCGCGTACCGCCTCGTCCGCCTTCTCGACCCCGTCGAGACTGCCTTCCTCATCGAACGCGAAAACCGCCGACTTGGCGGCCTCGGCGGACGAGGAGAAGAAGCCCCGCGCCCCGGCTTGCTTTCCGGCGGCCCTGCTGGCCCTGATAGAGCGGCCGGCGGAGACTGCGGCGCGGGCAGTAGAGCGGATGGCCGTGCCGGACACGGAATCGTCCCCGATGGATGCGACGGCTGAATTCACCAAGGCGTTTGCCGCAGCGGATTTGAATTTCGCGGCGGTCTTGGCGCGTTGCTCGGCTTTGGTGATAAATGCCGAGGCTTCCCTGTGGGCCGCGACCATATCATCGGAGGCCGCCCGGACGTGCTCCTTCTCGGCGACCACCTTTTGCGCGGCAGCGCGGACGCTATCGGGGGCATCGGCGACATTGGATACGGTACCCGTCGCATCGCCATGGTTGTCCCCGCCGCGGGGCTTACCGATACGCGCGGCGGTTCCACCCGCGCCATCGCGCTCCGCCTGGGTCATGAATCCGAAGTCACGGGAATCAGATACCCCGGCTCGCTCGATGCCGTTGGCGCATTTTCCGAGTCCGTCCTTGAAGCCCTCGGCTCTCGATGCGGAATCGGAAAATGCGGATGCCTGGACGCCCGAGTTCCATCCCGAGGCGTCGAGCGTCTCCAAGGCGTCCTTCTCGGCAGCAGCGAAGTCCTGCTTAGCCTGCAAATAGGCGGCCCTCGAGTTATCCAGGTTTTCCTGAATCTTCTTGCTGAGGTGTACGTCGCTCGCTTTGCCGCCGGTGAACATATCGGCAGATGCCCACGATGCGGATGAACCCTGGTGCGATCCAAAACCGATTGCCTCCGATACGGCTTCGGTTTTTTCCTCCGCGCCGCCCGTGTTGGCAGCCATAGGGGAGCCGCCGCCAAAAGGTTGCTGACCTCCCTGCATAGGTGCCGAACTCTGCCCCGCACCGCTCACGGACTTGGAAAATCCCGCCACGCCCGCATCATACGCGCCGGAGAAGGCATCGCGTGAATCGGCCTGCACGGACACGGCAGCGCCATCGATGAAATCTCGGGAGCCGGCGATACCGGCCGCATCGATGCCGTCGAAAGAGGTCATCATGTTTCGCTGCGCGGCGGCGGCACGGTCGGCACCGCCCGCAAACTGGGTGGCAGTACCTTGCTGCTCCATGCGGGAGGTAATGGAGCTGGGGATCTGTTGGATTGGCTGCGCGGCAATCGGGGCGGCAGGACCCTGAGATGCCGCAGCAACGAAACCCTGTTCCACGCCGCCTGTTTGATGGTTAGTCCCCATCACGCCGGCGCTATAGGCACTAGGAACAGCATCGCGGATAACAGTCGATACCGCGCTGGGCGTGCTTGCCGCATCGGCGCTAGCGGAATATCCAGAACTGGCCACATCGACATGGCGGTAGAAATTTGCGCCAGCCCCGGCTGTGCGTTGCAAGGCATCGTCATATACCGCCGCAGCCTGCCGCTGGCGCTCTGCTGCAGAGGACATGCTCGCCGTGCTGCCATCTTTCAGGTTAGACGAGGAACTTGCGTTTCCATATTTGGAATCGTCTGGCAAGATGTCCTCCTTCCAAAATCATTTGGGTTACGGCCTCGAAGTATCGACCCGGCACTCGGTAATAGACGGGCAGTTGCCGCAGCGGCAACTGCCCGTCTTCACATTTGGCTACACGTCCGAGCCGCTCTCAGAACTCTCAGAACCCTGCTTCGGCTCGTTGCGCTTCTTCTTGCGGCCGCGCACGCGCTTGCGGCGGCGGAACTCGTCCTGCGGGGCGACATTCTCGGCCGTACCGCCGTGCTTTGCCGCATCGAGTGCCTCTCGCGCCTTCTTCTCGGCCCACTCGTTCGGGTCCGTGGAGAACAGCTCATAGAGGTGGTTATCAGTCGGGAACTCGCCCTTGATCGGCACGCGGGCCGACCCGAATACGAGAAGGCCCCAACCGCGGGGGGCGCCCTCGTCGATGCAGGCGACCTCGAGCGGCGACAGTCCCAAGGCGTCCGCCCAGTAGTCGCGATCCTCCTTGGACTGCTTGAGCAGCATGATGAAATCGGAGTTCTTGACGATTGCGTTGGCATCCTGGTTGCGGATCATGGATTCGGTCGACTGCGTGATGCCCGTCAGGTACATGCCGAACTTACGGCACTCGTTGGCGAATCGGCGGAAATAGTTGAGTACCGAGGGGTACTTGAACAGCGACTCCATTTCCTCGATATACAGCCATGTCCTGCGTCCCTGGTCGAAGTTGCTGTACATGATGTTTCGCACCGTCTCGCAGAACGAGATCAGCGCGAAGACGAGCATGGAGTCGGGCACGTCCTTGAAGTTCAATCCGACGGTGCGGGCCGTGAGGTCGATGTCGGTCTCGTGGTTGAAGAAGTTCGAGTAGCCGCTGACGAAGCGCTCATAGCGCAGGGCGATATTCTGCGCCATCGGCTCGGGCTGGCGCTTCAGCTCCTCGTAGAAGTCCTCGAGGATCGGCTCGCGGCCCCCCTCCATGTTGTAGCGGCGAAAGATGTTCTCGACGCAGCGCTGGATGATGGAGCGCTCCTCCTCGGAGAATACGGTCATGGTCTCGTTGGCCGCGGCCGCCGCCTGCGCGATCATGGCATCGGCCTTGAAAGCAACCTGCGTGCCGAAATCCTCGGATTCGCGGCGCTTGTCCATGCCGAGCGGGTTCAGGTGCGCGTCGAGGCCGACACCGAACGAGGCATAGGTGCCCCCCGCATGCTCGACGAGCAGCTTGTACTCGCCGGCACGGTCGAAGATGATAACCTGGTCGTCAGGCTTCGAGAGCAGCGTGCCCTCAATCTCGTTCTTGGCGAAGAATCCCTTGCCCGATCCCGTCTTGCCGGAGATGAAGCCGACGGGACTTGCCAGGTTGGCTCGGTTGCCGAACACGAGGTTGTTCGACAGCTTGTTCTGGTAGTACCAGCTACCGCCCTCCTGCTCGAGCTCCTGGGTGGCGAAAGGGACGAAGATGCACGCCTCCGACGTGGTGAACGGGCGGGAAATCTCGATGTGGTTGAGGCCGAGGGGCAGAATCGAGTTCAGACCTTGGCGCTGGCGGTACTCGAGGGTCTCCACCTGCACGCCCGCAGAAGACGCGACGTCGAGGATCTGGAGTACCTGCTCGGTCAGCTTCTCGGGGGACTCCGCCCACGTGTAGATAAGGCCGGAGAACATGAAGAGGTGCTGCTGCTGGCCTTGGAGCTGCGTCAGCAGATCCTCGGTCTCCTCGCGGGAGTATCGCAGCTCCGAGGGTAGGATCGAGTAGTCGTAGCCCTGCTGGACGGCCTTCTTCTGCTCCTCGATGGTCTCGGCATCGATCCATGCGCGGCGGGTCTTGACGAAGTTGATCGCCTTGGACTTCTCCATGGGCTGAAGATACCAAGTCACCTCGATGGGCATCGACATGTTCACGAGGTTCGCGACGACCGTGTCCTCGAGGGGGGAGTCGTACTTGCGCATGACCAGCACCTGGCAGTACTTGTCGTCGACCTTGAAGTACATGTTCGAGCCGTCGGGCTTGAAGTTGATGCTCATCGGCGCAATGAAGTCCTTCGAGCTGTCGGGACTGTAGATCGACAGGTCGCGCTCGTAGTCGAACGTGAACTTGCGGTCGGGGCGCAGCAGGGACTGGAGGACGGACAGGCGCTCGAGACCCGTCATCGGCGTGACATCGCAGCGAATCTGCTCGAAATTGCCCGTCAGGTCGGTGTTGATGCGCGAGAAGCGGGTTCGTGCCTCGATGGGGTTGTTCGCATGGATGCCGATGGTCATGTAGCGGGATCGCTTGATGTTCGAGACGCCCTCGGCGAGCTTATCGGAAAGCACCTCGTTCATCGTCTCGGCGTCCTCCTTGAGGACGTCGTTCGCCTGGCGCGACGGGTCGTAGAACTGGCGGTCGCGGATCTGGTCATGGCGCAGCGGCGTGTTGACGACGGAGAACTGCACCGTGGTGTCGGCGGGGAAATAGTTGTAGATATCGCACATCGCCGCGAGGATGGTCTTCTGGTCGTCGTCGCGGGCGTTCTGGTAGGTGATGTCGTCGAAGGAAAGGGTCTCGGAGTAGTAGCCCTCCTCGACCTCGCAGATGCCGTTCTCGAACATTCGGTTGTAGCCGATGGCATCGACCACGTTCTTGGCGTTGTCTCGGCGACGTCGCTGCTCGGCGGTGAGCTTGTCGCTCTTGGAGCTGCGCTCCTTGAGCTTCTTGGTCACCTCTGCGGCGCTTTTCGCCTGCGTGCGCTCCGCCTCCTTCGCCGCGGCGCGGGCATCGCGAATCTCATGGCGCTTGCCGACAAGCTCGCGGTCGAGCTCCTTATGCACCTTCTTGACGTAGCGCTTGCGCTCCCGCTTGCTCATCTTCGCAAACTCGGGGTCGAGTTCGAAACCGACCTCACCCGGGCGGCGGAGACCCTCGGCGAGCGTCTCCATGTTCTTGAAGCTCTCGTCCTTGTTTGCCATTAGTCGCTCCAAAATTCTTCGATCTGTCTCTTGTTGGGGGCTGTGGTGTTCATCGGCTCAAGCGGCCCGCCCGGTTCCCACATCTCCAGGCCGTTGGTCTTGTAGAGTTTCGTCAGCACCTTGCTGCTGGCTTTCTTGCGCTCGTCCGCATACGCCTTCTTGAGGGAGTCCGCCTCGGCCTTGAATTCTCCGCGGTTGCTGGCGCTGACGTAGACCAGGCACTGCTCGTTGAAGTTGTGCGCGAGCCACAGCGGCGCGAACTTCTCGAAGTTCATGCCGTGGGGCGTATAGAAGCCGATGAGGGCGGCGGGAGCCGCGGCGAGCCATACGAGGTAGATGACGTCGTTGATGTCCACGTGGAACACGAACGTGCAGAGCAAGCCGAAAGCCAAGGCGCAGCCCACCGCCGCTCCGATACAGATGATCGTGCGTGCGGTGAGGCCGCCGATGACCTTGGGCTGATACTCGGTTACATCCTTGTGGACCGGTACCGACAGCACCCGCTTAGCCTCGCACCCAGCTGGTGTCGAGCGTACCGAAGTACAGGGCTGCGGCAGACACGATGACGCCGCCGATCAGCGTGCCGACGCCAGCGGCGATAGCAGCGCCGTTGCCCGAGGCGCCGTTGTGGACGTTGATGCCGATGGTGACGCCGCCCCAGACGACCATGATGGCGCCCAGCATCTGAATACCGCCCTTGAGCAGGGAGGTGATGTTGCCGAGGATGCCGCCGGCGGAATCGAGCTGGCCGAGCTGGACGGTGGCTACGGCAAGGGCGTGGTAAATCGGGTTCATGTGTATTCCTTTCAGGTGTATCGGTGCAGATGTGCTAAATCGACCAAGTAGCTTGAAAATGCCTTATTGGTCCAAATGCGCCAAATGTGTTACTATGCGTATGCGCCGATAAGGCGCCAGGGTGAGGAGGTTCGTGAGAACCGCTGTCATCTCCTGTCTAGCGCACCCATGAACTGTTTGGGGCCCGCAAGGGAATGCAGGTAGGTCGTTCGCGGCCGGGGTGCGCACCGCATGTCAAGGCGTCGGGCCGTCACGGGTCCGGCGCTTTTCTTTTTCAGGTGCTTCGGTAGACATGCGATCCTCCGTACCGGGTACAGGGCGGCGGCGTGCCGACCCAATGGACGCCACGAAGATACACGGCGCGGCCGAAAGGCACCCACGTCTTGCCGCAGCGGCAACATCGAGGCATTCGCGCAGTTAACGACCTCGGGCAGATGCAAAAAAGGGGCTCGCCGGACGCTCCCGTGAACCCCTTGCACAGAATCAATAGAGCCGCTGCCCTCTATTCCGCCTTGCCGGTTGAATCCGTATCGCGGGACTTGTAGTGCTTGCCGACCTCGGCATCCGATCGACCACGCAAAGGCATCCGCCGCGGCATCGACTTGGATTGACTCGCGAGGCGTGCGGAGTACTCGCGTTCCTCGCGGCGGCGCTTCTCCGCCATGTACTTCTTGATATCGAATCCGGGCGTATCGGCCATCATCCTGTAGTTCGGATGCTCCGTGAGCGGGTACTTCTCATCGACGATGGGGTTGGCGCCGTTGATGAGCACGACGCATTCCGTCTTGGGGAGCTTTGCCACCTCGGCGGGATCGATGAGGGCGCGGCCGACGGTCTGGCCGCTCTTCGACCAGCTGCCCTGTCCTCCGTGGCTCTGAGAGTAGTTCTCCTGGAAGACGGTCTGCTGGCCGCAAGAATCGGAGATGAACTCGCAGGTCGAGGTCGTGCCCTTATTGGCCTTGCCGCCGCCGAGATAAAGGACGGTATCGCAGCAGCCCACGATGGAGTCGGCGGTCGCCTCGTCGTAGAGCTCGGCGAGCTGGGACTTGGCCTGCAAGATGACCGACATCGCGATGTTTCGCGAGCGCAGGACGGAGATGAAGCCCGAGATGTCGGCGGGAAGCGACAGGGAGCGGTACTCGTCGAGGATGAAGTTGACCGGGCGCGGCAGCTTGCCGTTGTATTTCTCCAAGGCCTTGTGGCACAGGACTCGCACCGTCTGGTAGACCATCATTCCGTGCAGAAAGCCCAGCGTCCTTTGGTCCGTGTCGTCGAAGATGGCGAAGATCGCGTTCTTCGAGTCGGGGTCTCCGAAGCGCTCGAGGTGCATCTGATCCTCGCCGACGACAAGCTGCTTCACTTCGGCGGCGGTGAACGGCGCCAGGCGTGCGTTGCAGGTGATCAGAATCGACTTGAGCGTCTTGCCGGCTGCGGACTGGAACTTGCGGTAGTTCTCCAAGGCGTAGTCCTCGGTGGGGTCGAACCCGCGCTTTCCGTTCTTGTGGACGTTGTCATACGGTCGCTTGTTGTCCGAATGACGGCGGAATGCCGACGGGACGAGGTCGAAGCGCTCGCCGTCCGCGCCGGTGTAGACCGAGATCTCCTCCGGTGCGTCCGAGGGGGTCGGGTTCTGAGCTGCACGCTCCTTGACCTCGGGATTCTTCGGGTTGCGCTTGACCCGTCGCATACCGGTCTCGATTTCGTCGAAGATGAGGTCCAGCGGGCTCTTGTAGTTCTCGTTGGACTCGGATGCCTTGGCCATCGACAGCAGCTTGAGAAGGCCGCCGATGTTGTAGTCCTGGGCGGGGCAGTAGTCGCGCATGAACGCGATGAGCGCCATGTAGAGCATCTTCTCGGACTTCTCCCAAAACGGGTCTCCCGAGCTGGACTTGGGAGGCGTCGTCATGGAGATGAGAAGTCCCGCGAACGACTGGATTTCGAGGTCGGTCCTGACGTAGTGGAGCGGGTTGTAGATCAGGGAGCGGTCGGGGAAGAACGTGTTGAACGAGCGGATCTCATAGCCGTTGTTCGTGAGCATGTTGCCGACATCGAGCAGGAGGTCGCCCTTGGGGTCGGTGATGAACAGGTCGGAATTCA
The DNA here is from genome assembly GCF_003457875.1 of Collinsella sp. AF28-5AC. Classification (NCBI taxonomy): domain Bacteria; kingdom Bacillati; phylum Actinomycetota; class Coriobacteriia; order Coriobacteriales; family Coriobacteriaceae; genus Collinsella; species Collinsella sp. AF28-5AC. The sequence goes on from NZ_QRTA01000010.1 coordinate 73,711, forward strand.
TCTGGCACACGTTGGGCTTCACATAGTAGCGCGTCTTGCCTGCGCCCGAGCCGCCGATGACCAGCACGTTCATGTTGCCGTCGTAGTTCATCGAGAAGCCCTCGCGGCTCCAAGCGCGACCGGTGCTCTTCGAGAGAAGCAGCGCGTTCGCAGATCCTTGCGGATTTTTATCCTCGATGAAAGGCGCGAGTTCCTCGGTGGTGGCCCACCGCGCCGAACCGTGCTCCTCGCCGACTCGGGTGTTCTTCTGCCCATAGACCAGGCACACCATGGCAATTGCCCAAGGGATGCAGATTCCGAGGAGCATGCCGAGCATGCCGGCGTCGTTCGTCAACAGACGGAACGGATGGGCGGCGATGAAGCCCCACATCTCCGCAGGGGCGGCCGTGAGGCCCTCGAGCATATCCGAATAGGAGCAGGCGCAGTCGACGAACCTGTTGCCGAGGTAGGCGAAGGGGAGGGTGGCAGCCGCCGCGCCCAAAAGCGGCGCCACCTCTTTCGTGACCTTCATTAGCGGTTCACCGTCTCGAGCGAGACGTCCTTCTCGGCTTGGGCAGCGGAGCGGGATGCGACATATGCGGCCTCTTCGCCCTTGTCACTCATCAGCTCGTCGATGTTGCGTTCCTTCATGCTGACGGGCTCGTAATCGGGGTCGTCATCGATACATTCGGCATCCGAATCGAGCTTGTCGGGCGTCCCGTCCCCATCGCGGTCCTCGGCGGCATCGCGAATGCCGTCTCCGTCGGAGTCCCCGGTGCCGGGGGCATCCTGCCCGTCGGCATAGGGCGTGGAGAGGTCACCGTTATGGGCATCGGGGCGAGCCTGGACGCAGTCCGCCGTGGTCTTGCTGTTGGAGATATCCTCGTGTAGCTCGGCCTTGCGGGTCTCGCGCGACAGCGCCTCGTCCGCATCGGCGGCGCTCAAATCGCCATCGGCTCGGACTGCCGGCGCGGACTCCACCGTCTTCTCGGCCAGTTCCTCCTCGGCGATAGCCTCCGTGGATTCAGGTCCGGTCTTGCCGTCTGCGGCGTTGCCGGCGGGACTCTCCTCACCGCGTGTCTCATCGACGTCATCGAGACTCGGGGCGAAGACCCCGCCATCGTCCGGGTCGCGCACATCATGATCTGGGTCTACACCCTCATCTGCACGCTCATCGGCATCTGCACGATTATCGTCTCCATGCTCGGGCTCGACCTCGGACGTCGGCATATCGACACCCATATCGCCGCCTGCCTCGTCATATCCATCAGTCCCATCTTCGATGAGCGGAGGTTCGAATTCCACGCCGATGCGGTCCTTGTAGCGCTGGCGCATGAACAGCTCGCCGCGCTCGGGTCCCATGGCTTGGATCTTCTTTCCCTCGATATCGAGGGCTTCCAAGGCGTGATCTGCATCGCCTTTGTTGACGATGACTTGGTTGCCGATATGGCGGGCGTTGATGTCGTAATCCTGCAAGATGGAGCAATAGTAGGCGGCGTTGAACGAGGATGCCTCGTTCTCGAACTCTCCGAACGTGAAACGGGTGCAGTCCCCATCGGGCAGGCTTTTGATATAGCCCTTGTCCGCTTTGCCCTTATCGAGTTTGTCGAGATTGATGATGCGGGCGGCATATCGATGGTCTCGGCTGATGTCGTAGATGGCATCTTGAATGGTGTGGGTGCGCTTCCCGTGACTGTCCTTTCCGTCTTTCGGATGGACGAGGAAGTGGCCGACGACGGTGGAGTTGGCAAATAGTTTCGGGGAGATCTGCTTCAACTCGCGAAGGGTCGCCTGCGCTTCAGCGGGAGAATCGAACCAAGTCGTCGTATAGTCTTGTTTTTTCATCCCCTTGCCGTTGTTCGATAGGCCCTTGGCCGCCGACTTGGCGTCTCGGGCTTCTGCTCGCAAGCGGTTCGACTCATTGATTTTGTTCCTGAGCATCTCCCTGCCGAACATCTCGAGTATGTTGAGCAGCTTGATTCCGGCCTCATCTGAAATTGATGGCATATCCTCTACCTCCGAAGGTCGCTGTGACCAAGCCCAATGCTCAGCCACAGCGCAGGCTACATCGGAGAGAGAAACCCCCTTCGGGTCGTGCCGCAGCGGTTAGATTCAACCGTTTCGCATCGACTCAACGGGAGTGAAGGTGCCATCTAGCGCCAAACGCCCATCGATACGGACTGGCCGTGCTCGTTTTCGGCGAGGATGCTGCCGTCGGACTTGTAGATGAGCTTCTTGACGAGGAACTTCTGGAATCCCGACCCAAACGCGACGGTGGTCACCTCCCCGGGGAGAAGCCCATGGGGTAGGGCGAGGCTTTTGACGCCGTCGGCTTCCTGCAAAGCCGCCGAGGCCCCGTCCGCACGCGATGACTCATCGGCGAGCTTCATGTTGACGCGCTCGAGTTCCTTGGCGAGCCTGCTTGAATCCCGCTCGGCCGCACGTGCGCGGCCCTCGGCATCAGTCGCGCGTGCGGTGGCTTCCATCAGCTTGGACTCCGCATCCTCGAGGTCGTCCTTCAAGTTCGAGCATACCGAAAGCTGCTGCCGCAAGGCGCCGACCTTGCCCTTGTAGCTTTCCAGGTCTTCCCGCAGAAGCTCTACGGCTCGCGCCTCGCCCTCGGCTCGGTCGGCTCGTTCGCGCTCGGACTCGACCTCCTTCTGGAGACGCTCCAACTCATCCTTGTGCGAATCGCTGACGGCACGGTTGACCTCTTCCTGCTTGGAATCGAGCGCCTCCTGAAGCTCCGCGATACGCTTTTCGTATTCCGCCGCGTCCTCTTCGAGCTTGCCCTGTGCCGCCTGCACCTGCTCGCGTAGCCGCTCCTGACCGCGCACCAGCTCTCCGATTTTCTGATCGTAGTCATGGCGCTGGCGGTGGTTCTCCTCCCGTGCCGCCTGAAGGTCCGCCTTGATCGACTCGCTGTTCGCCTGCACGGCCTCAAGGGCTGCGGCCGCATCGGCTCGTGCCTTCTGGGTCTGGGCGAGACTTTTTCCGAGGGCCTCGTTTTCCCGCGCGAGCTCGCCGATCTTGTCGGCGCTCGACTGTTCGCTGTCGCGCAGGTGGCTGGCGCCTTGCCGCTCGACCTCGAGCGAAGACTCCAGCTCCTCGATCCGGCTCGATGAATCGCCGAGCTTACCCAGCAGTTCGTCCCGCTCGGCCGAAACCGTCTCGAGCTCGGCTTTGGTCTGGGCGACGGAATCGTGCAAGGCGGCGTTGTGGTTCTCGAGCCTCTTCATCTGCTCATCCGCAGCAGCCTTGAGCTGCCAGCAGCTCTCCCGAGCTTCCTCGAGCTGCCTCTCGCGGTCCTCTGCCTGGTTTTGGAGGGTGGACATGTCGAAGGCCAGCTCGCTAGCGCGATTCTCGGCCTCCTGTGCCCGAGCGACAAGGCCGTTGACCTCATCTATCGACATCCCGCTCGTGTTCTCTAAACGGGAGCGCAGGCCGAGAACTTCCTGACGGAACTCCTCCTTCTCGCTGCGTTCGCTCTCGATTTGGTCATTGGCCTCACCGAGACGTTCCAAGAGGCCCTGCGTCTTGCTCCGCTCGCTATCAAGGAATTCGAGCGTCTCCGCATTGATGCGCTTGAGGTTCTCAATCTCATCTGCGGCTGCGGCGTTATCTGCCGCAGCCTCCACCGCCGCAGCCATCTCGGCACACTTGTGCTTGAACTCCTCGCATTTGCGCTCATGCTCTTGCTTGGTTTTCGCGAGCTCGGCCTTTACGGACGAAAGTTCGGCCAAGGCCGAATCGCGCTTATCACGAGCCTCGTCAACGAGCCGTCTGGCCTCGGCGCGAGCGGCCTTCATGCGCCGTGCGCGGTTACGTGAGCTGTGAGCCGCCTTGCAGGGGGCGTCTGCAGGCAATTGTCCCATTGCTTCTCCAATCGGATCTTAGTTTTCCGTCAACTCGTCGATATCCTTCGGCACCTCGATGCCCTTGACCGAGCACATGTAGCGAAGGGCCTCGCGTCGGTTCTTCGCGCGGGGGGCGATCATCGCCGAGTGGTAATCGCCCATGAACGTCCAGATGATGCCCGAGGTCGTCTTGTTGGCGGTGAGGCAGTACTTCCTCGCAAGCGCCTCGGCTTCATTCGCGCATTCCGAATCGTTTTCGGGCGCATCCTCGTGGCTGGTTCCCGCAGATTTTCCGCTGGCCGCTCGGACCTTCTTCAGATAGAACCTAAACCCGTCCGCGCGGCGAAGCCAGTTGAGCGGGAACATCGCGTAGCGCTTGAAGGCGGCCGAGCCGCCTTCGGAATTCTGCGTCATGAGCTCATCGAGATAGAGGTCCCACGCGTCGCATATCTCATCGGCATCGGCACCCGCGTTCATGGCATCGCGGATCGCGTCCATGGTCCTCTCGAGGAAGATGCCGTCGCAATGCTTGGGAGACGAGTCGGCGATGAAGCGGGCCGCATAGCGGACCTCGGCGCTCCAGCCGCCTTCACCGCCCGGCTCGCCGTTTCCACTCCCTTCGCAATGTCTATCTCCCTCGTTGGGATTATCAGAAGAATAAGAAAAATAATTATCATTATTATTCTTATTATTATTTATATATACGTCGCGTTCAGAAGAAGACAGGTCGCTATCCTGCGGTTTTGCTGCATCTCCGCAGCTAGATGACGCTGCGGTATCTTCATCAGATTCGACGTTTGCGCAGGTCGCGCCGATACGACAACTTGGCGCATCGTTGTGACAAAATGACGCATCGATGTGACAACTTGGCGCATCGTTGTGACAAAATGGCGCATCAGCCTGACCTGCGGATTGTTGAAAACTCGAGTTTTCAACAGCCGAGATGTGACAAGTTGGCGCATCAGCCTGACCTGTGCTTTGTTGAAAGTCGAAATCGAGGATTTGCCCGCCCCGCGAGGCGGAAACGGGTATCGTCGCCTCAATCGCGGCATTGATTTTCTCCTGGACGGCGAAGTAGGAGCGCGGCGATTTCATGCCGTTCGCCTCCCTGCCGGTACGGTACAGCTCGGTGTAGCCGATGAGGCCCGCCTTGCAGAGGCTGTCGAGCGCACGCTGGACGGAGCGGCGCGAGATATACAGATCGAGGGCGAGCTGGTCCTGCGTGACGTAGTAGCCGTATGCCGAATGATGGCTCATCGAGTAGATCTTGGCGTAGACCGACAGCTCGGCGCTGGATGCCTTGAGACCCAACCCGGCCGGGTCCACCATCCAGTCGAATACGGTATAGAAGTTGCGGTCGAGCGCGTTATCAGGACATCTTGTCGTAGGCACCGTCGTCGACCTCGCTTTCGCTTGACCCGTCAGCCAGCTTTGCATCCTCGGTGCCGCTGTCGGCATCGGCGAGAACCGATTCCACGGCATCGTAATCGCACTTGAAGCTCATCGACAGGCCGTCCTCGTCCATGACGGCGCAGACGAGTCCCTTGGCAGCAAGCTCGTTGAGCGTCTTGAAGACTCGCGCGATGCCGTGCTCGGCCGCCCTGCGACCGCGGGCTGGGGCAGGGCAACCCTCATCGAGGGCCTGCGCGATATATTTCGAGGTGATGCGCTCACGGGCGGGGTCGTCGGTGCAGTCGCGCTCGAAGATGAGCGCGAAGACGATTGCCTTGGCGTTGTTGAGGCCGAGACGGCTCATCCAGCCGTACTGCTTCCAGTAGGTCTCTTGCTCCAGACGGTTGTTGCTACGATTGTTGTACGCGAAATCCATGATAGTCCTCCTATTTTGCTATCGACATGACTCTGCTCCGGCTGTTTCGGCCGGAAGGCGTTTCGATAGGAGAGGGAGAGCTGGGTGACTGCTCGCCGACACATGCGACCCAAGTGCTCGGCTCGTTCTCGCCGACATGGGTGCGCTCGATGTAGCCGCGTTCGGACAGATCGCTCAGAACACGCCTGACGGTCGTGACCGATGTGTTGCTGAGGAACGCGAGCTTAGGTTTTGAGACGCTGAGGCCCTTTTCGCCCGCTTCGCAGACCAGGGCGAAGATGATGAGCTCGTTTCCCGATAAATCGAGATCGCGCATCATCCACGGGTCGATGGTGAAACTCATTTGAGATCACCTGCCAAAGTGCACGTGCATGGCGAAAAGACCCCGAAGGGCTTGATACCCTCGGGGTCGATAGCTAACAGATTGCACGGATAGGCGGCAGCGTTCACAGCCGCACGCCCAGCAGGGCGGGTCATGCAGTTCATCTCCTATCGTCCGGCTTGGGGAACCGGTATGCTTTGATTTTGTGGCGCTATGCCGAGCTTGTCAACTAGGCATTTTTGAGAAGGGTCTTGAGTAGCAGCTTGCCGAGCTGGGCTTCTCCGATCTGGTCGATCAGTGCTTCGTCCACCTCAACTTCGTCGTTTTTCATAAGAGCCGCACTATCGGGCGCACCTGCGCCCAGAAGGGTCTCGTCTCCGAAGATATCCACGCCGTATTTTTTGAAGAGCGGGGCGTACTGCTCTTTGATTTTCTCCCTCGCAAGGCAGCGCTCGCTCACGCTCTTGTAGAGAGCCTCGTAGCTGATCCCCGCGAGCTTGAAGATATAATCGCGGTTGAAGGTGAAGCGGTTTTGGAGGCGTTGGTACTCGACGGTATCGGCGCGACACATTGATTGGAGCTTCGAGCGGCTGCAACCGAGGACTTTGGCGGCCTGGTCGGAGTTGAGAACGAGCGGGAGCTGCAAGAGCTCCTCATCGCTGAAGGATGCGGACTTGGCGCTCTTTTTGACTGCGGTATTCATCACGCTACATCTCCTCCGCGACAGACGCGAAGGATGGATTTGCCATGCGCTGCATCTGCTCCTCGACGGCAGAGTCGAACGCGTCCAAAAGACGGGCGGCGCCTTCCGCGGGCAGCATCGCCCTCACAAACACGAATTCACTAGCGGTCGGCTCGCGAAGGAAGTTGCACTGACAGTCGAGAAGCTCGGCCCCGCCGACCGATTCATTGATAGCCGTGGCGAACAATTTCGTGTCCTCGACGTAATCCAAGAGGATTTTGGATGCGGACTCCAGTACAGGGTTTGCGGTCATCATGTCTCCGTAACTAACGAACTACTTGGGGCATAGTTGACGAATGTGGAATGGTGTTCCTCATTCGTAGCTACGAGCGAGATATTAACCCTTTTTTCTATTCTGGGCAATATAATTTGGAATCGTAATTTACATACGTGGAAATTACCTATTTGCGCGATTTATATCTACATACGCGATAATGACTTCCAAATCATGTATTCTGTAGCCGGGTAGTAACCTGATCTACAGATAGGGGAGACCATGACCTTCAAGGAGATTCTTGAGAAGTACGGTATCACGGCATCGGAACTCAGCCGCAGGTGCGGGGTTTCGACTTCAACCTTGAGCACCTTCGTGAACGGCAGGTCGAAATGCCAGAACATGCAGATCTCCACGTTTCTGAGGATATGCAAGGGCTTGGACATTCCGTTTGAGACATTTGTGGAAGACCTGTTCGATGGTGAGGAGGAGAACCCAGGAAAGAAGGCGCTTCTCTCGGGTGACGAGGAATCCCTCGTGAGCGATTTCAGGGGCTTCAACGCGCAGGCGAAATCCTGCCTCATGCGCGTATCGAGCGCCATGAAATTGGATCCCACCAACATGCAGAGAAATCACGAGGTGCAGGTCGAGAAGATAGAGCCTGATGACGTGGAAACAAATCCGGATGTCGCAGGGGAAGCCGATTAGCTCGTCAGGCGGCACCGGTGCTTTTCAAGCTACAGCTACCGAGCTACATATGTAGCCATGTAGCTGCATAGCCGCCTACATGACGCTATACAGACATATCGAGAAAGATAGGAGTTCGATACCATGGCTGGGAAAAAGCCCACCGCGGCTCCGAAAAAGCAGGTAGCGGGCAAGGACCGCCCCTACTCTAAACTGGAGTCGCTCATCAAGGGATCCGGATACTCAAACAGCCAGGCGGCAAACCTTGCCGGCATTCCGGTGAGCACGTTGACGACGATTATCCGCCCTGAAACCGACTTGGGAACGGTCCGCGTCTCTAACTTGCTCGCCCTTTGCCGGGTCTTGAACATAACCATAGAGCAGCTCTTCGACACCGAGATGCCGGTAGCCGACGACACCGATGCCCCTGTCGGGCAGAGGCTTGAGTTGGTCACGCTGTTCAATCGCCTCAATACCGAGACCCGCGGCGAGCTGATTGGCATAATGAGGAGCCTTGCGAAAGACCCGAACCGCCTGATGGTCTGGCCGAGCGAACGCGACTGACCGATTTTACAGGTAGCCGTGTAGCTCGATACTCAACTACACGGCTACAGAGCTACACGCCTACCTAGCTGCCTGAATACCCGTGCTACTTCAGGCAGACGACATACCACTTGCCGCCGTCGGCGATAATCGACCTGCGGTGCGTCCTGTTCCCGCGACCGATGACATAGACATCGCGGACATACGCGAACCTGCCCGCGGTACGGGACGGGCACATGAGCGGCGCACCGCTACTCGAGATGGCAAACCTTCGCCCATCGGGCCAGATGATGCATGTCGGGTTGCCGCCCGCATCCTTCTCAACCGACACCTCCACGAGATTCAACTGATCTCCAACCATTCGCCCTCCACAAGACAGACATCGCCATACGCCCGCGAAGCCGCGGGCTTTATTGATTAAGCGTCCCACGCGGCTACCGTCCACATGGGGCGCTTGCCGCAGCGGCATGCTCCACGCTCATGTCAAGCCACGGCGATGGCGCTCGATCGGCCTTTTCCTTCCATCGCTATGCATCAAAGCCGGCTACACAGCTACACGGCTACCGTGCATGTCACGTAGCCGACTACCGAGCTACACGGCTACAGCCAAGCCGATTCCGCTGCTAGACGGCGCTTTACGAGGCAATCCCACGCAACCTTGACCGCCACCTGCTGCCGCTGCGGCAACAGGTGAATGGCAATGCATGGATTGGCGTATTTTCACGGGGCTAGCAAAACCTCCGAATGGAAGGAGACCTCGATATGCGCAAACGCGAGGCAAAGAACAAGAAGACGATTTTGAAGCCGGCGGTGACCATGGCCGTGACTGCAGGCCTCATGCTGTCCCCGGTCATGCAGACCATGGCATTTGCCCAGACGGCATCCGCAGACGGCGATCAGCTAACCACCCAGACCGACATCCAGAAGGTCACCGAGCAAGCCGTAAAGGATGCCAAGGCGACCATGGATCTCGCCAAGGGCAAGCTGGACGAGGCAAACGAGCAGCTCGATACCGCGAAGGCCGCCATGAATGCCGCACAGTCGGCACAAGCCGACGCCCAGACCGCATACGATCAGGCAACCGCCGACGCTGAGGCAGGTGAGGCCGATGTACAGGCCGCGTCCGATGCCAAGGCTGCAGCCGACCAGAAGCTGACCGAGGCCAAGGCCGCATATGATGTCGCCGCCGCAAAGCGAGCCGACGCTGCAAAGGCTGCCGAGCAGGCTGCTGCAGCCTACGAGGCCGCAAAGGCGGGACGCGCTGGCGCGTTCGAGAAGATCGAGACCACCAAGCAGGTATGGACCGACGCCAAGGCAGCGGTCCATACCGCGAAGAAGGCCGTCGAGAAGGCCCAGCAGGGCGTCGACGAGGCCGAGGCTAAGGTTGCCGACCTCGAGCAGCAGGTATCCGATGCCCAGGCGGCCGAGGATGCCGCCCGCAGTCAGCTCGATGCCCTCCAGTCCGAACTCGACCAGGCAAACGCCGAGCTTGCAGACGCCCAGAAGACGCTCGATGAGAAGCAGGCCGAGTTGGATGCGGCGCAGGCCGACATGGAGGCCAAGAAGGCCGATTGGTACGGCAAGGTCCACGCCTATCTCGATGCCTTCGGCAAGTGGGGCGATGCCGCTATCCAGAAGCTGACCCAGGCTAAGGATACCGCCCAGTCCAAGGCGGCAGATGCCCAAACCGCCCTCGACCAGGCGAACGTCAAGCTCGAGGCGGCCAAGCAGGCCGTCGCCAACGAGCAGACCCGTCTCGATGCCGCAAATGCCACCGTTCCCCAGGCAGAGCAGAACATCCAAGACGCGAAGGCCGCTCTCGCTGCAGCCCAGGACGAGTACGACCTCATCAAGTCCATCGCGGACTCCCTGCCCCAGTATCGCCAGAACCTCGATAATGCTCAGCAGAAGCTCGAGCAGGAGCAGACCGCCTATACCGCAGCCGCAAATGCCTACTACCAGGCTCAGGTCGCAGGCACCGCGACCGAGGAAGAGCTGACCTCCCTCATGGATGCGGTCAACGCCGCCCGTGACACCTTCCAGCAGGCACAGGACATCTACAACGACATCAAGGTCGCTGTTGACGAGCGTGAGGCCCAAGCCGCCACGCTCGGTGATAAGCAGGCCGCGGTCGATGTTGCCCAAAAGGCAGTCGATGCCGCGCAGGCCTCCTACGATGACATCGTGAACAACTACATCCCGACCTGCGAGGCACAGCTCAAGACCGCCAAGGATGATCAGGCGGCCGCACAGCAGGCCGTCGCGGCCGCGACCGACGCCAAGGCCGCAGCCGACAAGGCCGCCAAGGATGCGTCCGATGCGCTGGATGATGCCCTGAACCATGCCGGCGATCTCGAGCAGCTGAATCAGGCTCAGCTCGAGGCGAACAAGGTCTTTGCCGATGCTTCCTCCAAGTATCAGGGCTTGAAGCCTGGCGTTGAGGATGCCGCCGGCGTCCGCGACCAGGCGAAGGCTACCGCAGACGAGAAGCAGGCCGCCTACGACCAGGGCGCGGATGAATTCGATGCCGCGCATGACAAGACCGCTCAGCTCCAAGGCCAGCTTTCCGATGCCCAGACCGCCTTGGTCGAGGCTCAGAAGTCCCTCGAGGATGCCGTAGCCGTGATTGACGTGAAGAAGGGCGAGCGTGCCGCCGCGAAGGCCGCCTACGAAAAGGCCTTGGGTGACTACGAGGATGCGGTCACCGCCGAGCAGAAGGCGCTGGATGCCAAGGAGGCCGCCGATGCCGACCTGGCTGCGGCCCAGCTCGCATATGACGAGGCTGAGACTGCCTACCAGAAGGCCGCCGTGGCTGCCGCTACCGCTGCCGCAGGCAAGGACGAGGCGGAGCAGAAGCTCGCCGAGCTCAAGGCCGCTGCCGACAAGGCCAATGGCACGTTGATCGAGGCAACCGCCGCCGTCAAGCTCGCTCAGGGCGATGTCGACACCGCTTCCGCCGCCGTGGATGAGGCTCAGGCCTACTACACCGCAGCCGCCCAGGACTACAAGAACCTCTCTGATGCCTACGAGGCTTCCAAGACCGAGAATGGCAACGGCACCATCGCCGGCGGTAACACCGAGACCGGCACCGAGGACGGTAACGCCAACGGTGCCGGTGGAGCCGGAACCGACCAGGCTGCGGGTGCGAACGGCAAACAGGCCCAGGGTGAGCAGGCTCAGGCCGCTGCCGCTTCCGACCAGAAGGCCCTGCCCCAGACGGGCGACTCCACCGCGCTCGAGGTGAGCGTCATCTCCGGCATGGGCGCAGCCGCGATTGCCGCAGCGGGCATCGCACGCCGCCGTGGTCTCCATGCTGCGCTCTAGATCCTAGCGGTCTAGACCCCAAGCCCTTTCCCCTCGAGAGGAGGAGCCGCCGAAATGGTGGCTCCTCTTTTTTGCTTCACTGCGTAGCTGCACGTCTACCGAGCTATCTTGTTACACGACTACGGAACTACAGAACTATTCGGCTACACCGCTGCCAAATGATTACATTCGAAGAGACTCCCTCATATCAGATGATTACTTTTCTTATTCTTCTTATTCTTTTCCTCATTCATCTGGACAATCGTTTGGCAAGCTCGTCTATGCGTCTATGCGTCTATGCGTCTATGCGTCTATGCGTCTATGCGTCTATGCGTCTACAGAGCTACCGAGCTACATAACTACACGCCTACTGAACTGCGTGTTCACACACAGACTGTTGGCAAGAAAAGAGCGCCCCGGAAGGCGCTCTTTGAATTCAGCTTGAGTTCCGTTGAGATGCCTAATGCTCATCGACCGCCGCGATACGCCTGCCAATCCATCTCATGACGGGAACCGCCATGGAATTGCCGATGGCCTTGTAGCGCGGCCCATCGGGACATTCCTCGGCGGGCTTGCCCTTCCAAGCGATCAGCGTATGCCCATCGGGGAAACCCTGCAGGCGTTCGCACTCGAGCGGGGTGAGCCTGCGGACGAGCATAGGGTTAACCTCCGCGGGCTTGTCCGCGATTTCAGAGGCAACCATATGCGGGTGGTTCGCGAGCAGCGTGAAGGCCGGGTCGCCGTCCGCACCGACCCCAAGGCCCGTCCCGCGACCCAGCTTCTTGTCACGGGTTGCGATTTGCTCATTGATGGGATAGGTGCCGCCCGTGCATGCGAAAGTGGCCTGCTTCATGCCGGGTCTGGCGGCAAGCGCCCCGCTGAGGGTCCCATCGCCGACGATGCGCACCTCGTTGCGCACGTTCTGCGCGAATCCGAAGGGCGGCAGGATGCCATTCTCGCGAGCCCAGACGGCGGGACCGGATGAGGTATCGAGGGTCGGGAAGACATCGGACTCGCCGACCCCCAAGCCGTTGCTGCTCGAGTGGGCGAGCTCGCAGACATATGTCTGAATATTCGTGCCGTCCACCACAACGGGGGCGTCGTCCTTGCCCATATGTGCGGTAAGGCATCCCGCGATTTCATCGCTGATATGGCAGTGCGCCTGCGTGCCCGTCATGCAGACGATGTTTTGGCCCCTATCCGCGCACGGGGACGAATCTCCTCGGGCCGTGAGGCACCCCGCGATCTCCGTACCGTACTGGGACATCGCCATGACCTGTTGGTCGGTGCCACTCAGAGGCAAGACTGCCGGAGCGTGCCAGTCAGCCGTGAGCGTGTTCGCCTGTTCCTCCGCATAGCCTATCGTGTTTGCTCGGGGCGCAGCGGAGTACTTGAAGCCTGCGCACGCAGCGCTGCGTCCAGCTCGGCGGGCAAGCTCCTTCCTCTTTTCACGGCTCGATTGAGGATACCCTGACAGGCAGTCGGGCTCAAAGAGAACCTCTGCGGGGGATTCGGCTCCAAGATGTCCGACAAGAAACAGACGGCGGCGTCGCTGGGCCACTCCGAAGAATTGCGCGTCCAGAACTCGCCATGCGAGACTATACCCGAGTTCATCCATTTCGCTGAGCAGCTGTCCGAAAGCCCCCCCATCTTCGCTCGTGAGCGCTCCTGGGACGTTTTCCCATAGAAACCAGCGAGGACGAAGTTCCTGTACGCATCGAATGTACTCGAACATAAGGCCGGATGCGCCTTTGAGGCCTTCGCGCTTACCCGCCACCGAGAACGATTGACACGGGGATCCGCCAACAACAAGGTCGATAGCTCCATCGATTTCTTCCTTCCAGTCGATTTTGGTGATGTCTCCGAGGTTGGGGACGTCTGGCCATCTCTCGGCCAGCACGGCGCACGGGAACGGCTCGATTTCCGAGAAGGCCAACGGCTCCCAGCCGAGTGGCTCCCAGGCGAGTGTCGCCGCCTCGACGCCTGAGAAGATGCTTACATAGCGAAAGCCCAAGGGGTCCTCCTGACCGCGAACCAACAACGGTTCCCAGTCTCTGGCACCCCGAAAAACCCGACGGAGTCTTGCCGCAGCGGCAATTCCCCAGCTAGATAGTGATCTACCGACCTATTTCAAATTGAGGTTTTCGTCCTATGGGGCTTCGCGACTATCGCGCTGCGTGCCTACCCTGCTACACAGCTACAGAGCTACACGCCTACACGCATAGGAAATCAGAACCACCCTTAAAAAGGGTGGTTTGCTCTTAGGGTATAACCCACGGG
>NZ_QRTA01000011.1:0-59636 GCF_003457875.1 Collinsella sp. AF28-5AC
TGTTAGCGCTAATCTAAAATTAACCACTTTCGCAAACGCATCTCGCCGAATGCGCTAACGCGCTTTCGCCGACCCCGCTAACGTACTTTCACCAACTGCGCTAACGGAACTATGCTCCGATCGGGTATCCGACCCGGGAGGAGCGGGATATGGAGCGAAACGTAATGGGAGAGCTGAACGTCTACAGGGGGTCCGGCGCGAAGCCGAACTTCAGCGAGATCGCGAGGAGGCACGGCATGGACCGGCACACGGTCGCCAAGTACTGGCGGGAGGGCGAGTCCGCCGCCGACGGGAGGTCCGCGAGGGGCAGCGCCTTCGACCCGCTCGAGGAGGTGATCCGCGCGAAGGCCCAGCTGCCCGGGATGACCAAGATGGCAGTCTACGCGTTCCTGCGCGAGGGCCGCGGGGAGGGGCTGCCCGGGTACGGCGCCTTCACCGCGTGGTGCCGGGCCCGCGACGTGCCCTTCGGGGGCGCGGGCGGCCGCGAGCCGCACCCGCGGTTCGAGACGCCCCCGGGCAGGCAGCTGCAGTTCGACTGGAAGGAGGGCATGAGGCTCGTCGACTCGGAGGGCGAGGTCTTCGAGTTCAGCGTGTTCACCGCGACGCTCGGCTACTCCCGGAAGCACCGCTTCATACCGGTCAGGAGCCGCACGCTCGACGACCTGCTGTCCTGCCTGCTCGCCACCTTCACCCGCCTCGGCGGCGTCCCGGAGGAGTGCATCACGGACAACATGTCGTGCCTGGTGACCGTCTCGGGCCGCAGGAGGACCAGGCAGGAGAGGGCGTGGCGGTTCGCGCGGGAGGCCGGCTTCGAGCTCAGACTCTGCGCGCCGCGCTCGCCGCAGACCAAGGGCAAGGACGAGTCGGCCAACCGCTTCCTGAACCGCCTGCTCGCCTACGGCGGCGAGTTCACCGGGTGGAGCGGCCTCGCCGAGGCGGTGGCCCGGGTCGAGGCCCAGGCCAACTCGGAGCCGAACCGCACCACCGGCCTGCCGCCCGACGCGCTGTTCATGCGGGAGAAGGAGAGCCTGCGGCCCATCGGGAACCTCCGGCTCCTCGAGTCGATGGTGGGCGACGTGAGCGTCCAGACCGTCCCGCCGACCATGCTCGTCAGGGCCGCCGGCAGGGAGTGGTCCGTGCCCAGGCGCTGCATCGGCCGGCGCGTGAGCGTCATAGCGATGCCCGGCGGCCAGGTCGTTGTGAGGATGGCCGGCGAGGAGGTCGCCGTCCACGACGCCGCGTCCGGGCCGTCGAGGCCCATCAACTACGACCCCGACCACTATGGGCAGGCCCTCGAGGGGAAGCGGGGCCTGGCCGACGCGGACATCGCCGAGGCCGCGCGCGCCAACCTCGCGCTGCTCGACTCGCTCGGAGGGGCGTGATGGGCGCCGTCGCGGAGGGCAGCCCCTCGATCAGGGCGCAGGCGAACCTCTCCGCGCTCGGGCTGCACGAGATGGCGGCGTCCCTGCCCGACTACGTGAGGATGGTCGCCGCGGGCGAGCGGGGCTTCGCCTCCGCCCTCGAGGAGATGACGCGCGTCGAGGTCGCCGCCCGGGAGGTCAGGATCACCAACCAGCGCATACGTTCGTCGGGGTTCCCCTACGTCAAGGGGCTGGCGGACTTCGACTGGGACTTCCAGCCGTCGGTCCCGCGCGCAGAGATCGAGGAGCTCGCGACCCTGAGGTTCGTCGAGCGGGCCGAGAACGTCCTGCTCGTGGGGAGCCCCGGCGTGGGCAAGACGCACCTCGCCGTCGCGCTGGGCATCGAGGCCGTCAGGGCGGGGCGCGAGGTCAGGTTCGTGGACTGCGCCCGGCTCGTCGAGGACCTGGAGGACGCCTCGTCGCGCGGCATCCTCAAGAAGAGGCTCAAGTACTACGCCCACTCGAGGCTGCTGATCATCGACGAGCTCGGCTACCTCGACGTCGGCAGCGCGGGCGCGGACCTGCTGTTCCAGCTGATATCGACGCGCTACGAGCAGCGCTCGACGATCATCACCACCAACGTGGGGATCAGCGGCTGGGGCAGGGTGTTCGGGGACGACGTGGCGGCGAGCGCGATCGCGGACAGGGTGTGCCACCACTGCCACCTGGTCAAGATAACCGGCAGGTCCTACAGGCTGAAGGACCTGCCGAGGGACGGCCCCGTCAAGCCGTGACCGGAATCGGTGAAAATACGTTAGCGCAACCGGTGAAACCGCCTTTGCGCGAACGGCGCGCCTGTTTAGCGAAACTGGTGAAAAATAGATTGACGCTAACACCACGAGCCCGGCGTGGCTGTCGGAGACCACGAGGCGAACGCCGGCCAGCCCGCGCTCGCGCAGCCCGCCGAGGAATGCCGCCCAGGAGTCCTCGCTCTCGGTGTCGACCACGTCGCAGCCCAGGAAGTGCTTGCGCCCGTCGGCGCCCAGCCCGATCGCGGTCACGACGCCCTGCGAGACGACCGACGAGCCGACCCTGCAGCTCATGTAGGTGGCGTCGAGCCACAGGTAGCAGCACGGCGTGCCCGACAGGTCGCGGCGGCGGAACTCCGCCACCTCGGCGTCGAGGTCGGAGCAGAGGCTCGAGACCTCCGAGCTCGACAGCGAGGATATGCCCAGCTTGGACGCCACGCGCTCGACCTTGCGGGTGGACACGCCGCATACGTACATCTCCTGCACGATGGCGGCCACCGAGGTGTCGACGCGCGACCATCGCGCGAGCATGCCCTCGGGGTAGTAGGTGCCGTGCCTGAGCTTGGGTATCTCGAGCTCCACGTCGCCCACGGCGGTCTTGAGCGACCTGGGGCGGTAGCCGTTGCGGCTGTTCTCCCTGCCGTCGCTGCGCTCGTTGCGGCTCGCGCCGCACATCTGCTGGGCCTCGGAGTCCATCAGCGCGTTCATCACGCTGCCCAGCACCCTGCACGCGAACTCGCGCGCGTCGCCGCACTCCTGCCAAAGCCTCGCCGCCTCGAGGGCCTCGTCGCGGCCGAGGCGCAGTACACTCTCTTCTTGGGGCATCGCCTTTCCTTCCATTCGTCACCTTCGTTACTCCAACGACGAATTCTAGGCGGTGTCCCCTCCCTTTCAAGAAAGGGCGGAGGCAGGGCATGCCCCGCCTCTTACACCACATCTCTGTGCGCTACCCTAACCCCCTATGCAATTCGTCCATAGAGGGTTAAATATTTTGAAAAACCAAGATATCGTACCCCCCCCCCCACATTAAAAATAAACTGCTGGAAGTACCGTTTATTTTTAACCCTCTTTTTGCAGCTTTATGACAGCCCCATCTAATTCGCAGCCCATAACCCTCTGAAAACCGTGTCCCAAAATTCGCTTGCGAAACGGGATGCGGTTTCCGCTTGTGGCCCCGTTGGGAAGCCACATCCCACTTCGGCCGTAAATTCCGGGTCGCGCTTTCCGCCAGACCCCTCAACCGGAAACCACATCCCATTCCAGAGGCAAATTCCGGGACTCAGCTTCCGCAACCCCGTGTTAAGAAAAAAGCCTCGAGAACTTCGAGGCTTTCACATTTGTATTGTTTTGCACGAAGGACCGCGAACGGCGAAGCTACTCGCCCAGCACGGCCTTCTTTGCAGCTGCAGCCATGTTGTCCAAATCCTCCTTGGTGGGGTGATCCTTCGCGGCAACCCAGTTGTCGAGCAGCATCTTAAATCGGGCGTTTTCGGGATCTTGCTCGAGCATGGCCTCGTAGCGCTGCTTAACCGCGGGACCCATCTTGCCCTGGCACATCGCCCAGCCCGCAAGCTCGGCATCCTCGGCCAGATTGGAAGTTACGCGGTCGACAATCTGCTGGTAATAGCTCTGGTCGGCCCCAAAGCCGCAGGTGCCAAACAGGAACACGCGCTTGCCGTGCAAGGCGGAGAGCAACGCCGCCACCGAGGGCGTGCTGGCACCCTTGTCGCACCAAAAACCGACAAGCACCGTATCGGCAGCGCAGGCACCCTCTGCCTCGTGCGCGACCTGCTCCGGATCTGCATCATCGCTCAGCGCGGCGGCATGGATAAACTCGACGTCTGCAGCCTGCAGGGCGCGCTTGATCGCCCCCGAAACCATCCTGGTATTACCGCTCTTGCTGTTAACCACCATAGAGCATGTCATAGTCACGTTGCCTCGTTTCCCCCGAAACTCGAGCCATTAATGCAATTTGTTAAAAGCATATCTTAGTACTAACGACGCAGATGTAAACCATCTGCCGCTAATCGGCAGCCCCTACTGGGCAAACTGGCTGCGGTAGAGCTCGGCGTAGAAGCCGCCTGCCGCTAGCAACTCGTCGTGCGTGCCGCGCTCGATAATCTGGCCGTCGCGCATAACCAGAATGCAGTCGGCATTGCGGATCGTCGACAGGCGGTGCGCCACCACAAAGCTCGTGCGGCCAGCCATGAGCTCGTCGAATGCCGCCTGCACCTGCAGCTCGGTACGCGTATCGATGCTCGACGTTGCCTCGTCCAGCAGCAGAATCGCCGGATCGGTGAGCATGACGCGCGCGATGCACAGCAGCTGTTTTTGACCTTGGCTAAACGTGCCGCCGTCCTCGCCGATCACCGTATCGTAGCCGCCTGGCAGCTGCACGATAAACTTATGCGCATGAGCGCGCTTGGCGGCCTCGACAATCTGCTCGCGCGTGGCATCCGGGCAACCATAGGCAATGTTTTCGGCCACCGTGCCCTCGAACAGCCAGGTGTCCTGCAGCACCATGCCAAAGGCACGGCGCAAGCTCGAGCGCGTGTAGTCACGCGAGGACTTGCCATCGACCATGATGCGTCCGGCATCGATATCGTAAAAGCGCAGCAGCAGGTTGATGAGCGTCGTCTTGCCGCAGCCCGTGGGGCCGACCAGGGCAAAGCGCATGCCGGGTTTAGCCTCGATGCAGATATCCTGCAGCAGCTTGCGGTCGGGCACATAGCTAAAGTCCACATGCTCAAAGATCACCTCGCCCTGAGGAGCAGCAAGCTCCACGGCATCTGGCGCGTCGGGCTCCTGCTCGCGCGCATCGAGCAGCGCAAGCATGCGGCGCGCCGAGGCGTACGCGGTCTGGATCTGCGTAATGACGTTGGTGACCTCGTTGAACGGCTTGGTGTACTGGTTGGCATAGGACAAAAAGATCTGCACGCCACCCACCGTGAGCGCCGCCGGCACGCCCGTGATCACGCCCACGCAGCCGATCACAGCGACCACGGCATAGATGATGTTGTTGATAAAGCGCGTGCCGGGGTTGGAGAGCGAACCCATAAACTGCGCGCGCTCGCCCGCGGTGTAGAGCTCAGCATTGAGGGCATCGAAGCGCTGCTGCGCGTTTGGGCCGTAGGCAAAGGCGTCCACGAGCTTTTGCTCGCCTACGTACTCCTCGATATGACCACCGAGCTGCCCTTGAATGCGCTGCTGTGCCGTGAAGCTCTTGTTGGAGAGCTTGGCAATGGCACCGGCGGCAAAGATGGAAAGCGGCGTGACGAGCACCACCACGAGCGTCATGGTCAGGTTAATGGAGAGCATAAACGCAAGCGTGCCCACGATGGTAATAACACCGGTGAAGAGCTGCGTGAAGCCCTGCAGCAGACCGTCGCCCACCTGATCGACGTCGTTGACCACGCGGCTCATAAGGTCGCCGTGGGCGTGGCTGTCGATAAAGCTGAGCGGCATACGGCTGAGCTTGTCGCTTGCCTCCACCCGCATGTCGCGCACCGTCTCGTAGGACAGGCGGTTGACGCAATAGCCCTGCAACCACTGGAAGGCCGCGGCTCCCACCACAACGAGCGCGAGTTTGGTGACGAGCGGCAGCAGTGCATCGAAATCCACCTGGCTCGCGGCAACAATCAGGTCGATGCCCTCGCCAATGAGAATAGGTGTGTAGAGCTGCAAGATAACGGAGATGGCGGCACTCACAAACGACGCCGCAAACGAGACGCGGTGCGGGCGAACATAACCCATCAGGCGGCGGGTCACCGCGCCCACGGGATAGCGCTCGGGATCGCCGGGCTGGCGTGGGCCGTCACCCAGGTCGTTGAGCTTGTCGTTGCCGGACACATTGGCCGTCATCGTGGCGACCGAACCGGAAGAAGTGTACGGATTCATCTAGCAGCCCTCCTTTGCGCAGACGGATGCGGGGACGGTTGGGGTGGACGCGGGCGCCGCACTCCCCCGCCGACCCTCGAGCTCCTCGCGGCGCAGCTGCGACTGGCAGATCTCGCGGTAGAGTTGGCAGCTTGCGTACAGCTCATCGTGCGTGCCCAGGCCCGCGACCGAGCCGTGGTCGAGCACGCAGATCATGTCGGCATCGCGCACGGTCGAGACGCGCTGGCTCACGATGACGGTCGTCAGCGGCAGCCCGCCCTCGGCGGCACCGCGCACGCTGCGCTCGCGGATGGCATGGCGAAGCGCCGCGTCGGTCTTAAAGTCGAGCGCCGAGGCGGAGTCATCCATGATTAGGACCTGTGGAGAGCCCACCAGGGCACGTGCGATGGTCAGGCGCTGGCGCTGGCCACCGCTAAAGTTCTTGCCGCCCGCCTCGACCGGGGCATCCAGGCCTTGGGGCTTGTTGCGCACGAATTCGCTGGCCTGCGCCATATCGAGCGCCGCCCAAAGCTCCTCGTCGGTCGCCGCCTCGTCGCGCCAGGTCAGGTTACTGCGGATGGTGCCGCTCACCAGCGACGCACGCTGTGGGACAGTCGCGACCACATGGCGCAGCTGGTCGAGCGGCCAGGCGCGCACATCGGCGCCCATCACGCTCACGCTGCCGACGCCCGCATCGTACAGGCGCGGGATAAGCGAGACGAGCGTGGACTTGCCGCTGCCCGTGCCGCCGATAATGCCAAGCGTCTTGCCCAGCGGCAGTTCCAGGGTCACGTCATTGACGGCGTTGGCGGCGCCTGCGCCAAACGAAAAACTCGCATGGTCAAAGCTCAGCGCGGAGGTCGGAGCGACATTGCCCGGCTCGGGCAGCGCGACCGGCTGGTTGCCCTCGTCGGTGATGCTCGGCACGCAATTGAGCACCTCGTTGATACGTGACGCACTGGCGCTCGCCTTGGTAAAGACCACGACCAGGTTGGCGACGTACACGATGGAGGTCAGGGTCTGCGTCATGTAGTTGACGAACGCCATGACCTGGCCCTGCGTGAGCTCGCCCACGTTGACCTGGATGCCGCCCACCCACAGGATGGCACACACGCCCAGGTTCATCACAAGAAACGTGACGGGGTTGAGAATCGACGAGAGCTTGCCCACCGCGATGGCAGTATTGGCCTGGTCATCGGCGGCCTGGGCAAAGCGCTCGCGCTCGTGATCTTCACGCACAAACGCACGGACCACGCGAGCGCCCGAAAGGCCTTCGCGGCAAATGAGTGCAATGCGGTCGAGCTTTGCCTGCAGCTGCTTGTAGTACGGAATGCAGCGTGCCATGACAAACCAGAACACCAGGCCGATGGCGGGCGTGCAAATCAAAAAGATGATGCCGAGCTTAAGGTCGATGGCAAGGGCTGCGACCATAGAGCCCACCGCCAGGAAGGGCCAGCGGATGAGCATGCGCACGCCCAGCGCCACGGCGAGCTGAACCTGGTTGATGTCGTTGGTAATGCGCGTGATGAGCGACGGCGTGCCGAAGCGGTCGAGTTCGGCATAGCTCAGCTTGTTGATGTGCTGGTAGAGCGCGCCGCGGATATCAGTACCCATGCCCTGCGAGGTCAGCGCCGCCATCTTTTGGCAGACGAGCGTAAACGAGATACCGATCACAGCCATGGCGCCAAGTACCATGCCATAGTGGACGACGGCACTCACGTCGTGCGCACCGATACCTTTATCGATCATCTGGGCAATCACCAGCGGCGTCAGCAGGTCAAAGATCACTTCGATCAGCTTGCACGCTGGGCCGATCACCATATACCGGCGAAACTTGCCACCAAAACGCCTGAGCAACTCAATCATGTATAGGCGCTCCCTATCATCACTCACACTCAATTCGAACCATGATAGTACGGTTAGCCCAAAAGAAGCGTAAACAACTCGTCATTTCTAATGGGATTCGGTTTCCAGAGAAGCGGAGGGGTGCGCATGCCCGGTCAGCGGCGCGCCAATCGCTTGGTATACTTACAGTAGTGCTACCAGCCGAGCCGCCGACCCTTGAAATGAGGTGCCGAGATGAACGACATTCTCGCAAGAAGAGCAAGACGAGCAACTGTGGGCATCGCCCTTTCCGCGGCGCTTGTCGCGGGAATCGCCCCCCCCCGTAACGGCGATCGCGGCAGAAACCAGCGCCCCCACCGGTGCGGCCGTTTCGCAGACGAGCGCCGCCAACGGCAATTCGGGCGCCCTGCAGACGGAAGATGCGGCCGCCGCAAAGGAAAAAGCGTATGCAGCCATGCAGGAAGCGCTCAAAAACCTCGAGGCCGCAAAAGACGCCGCAAGTCCCGAGAAAATTGCGAGATTCAATGATGACATTGCCCGTTTTCAAGAGCTCCGCGACAAGATGGCGGCGCAAGCCGCCGAATTGAGGGAATCCCTCCCCACCATGCAAGCGGACATCGATGCAGCCCAAGCCAAAACCGACGAGGCCATCAACCGGGTAAGCAAGCTCCAGGAAAAATTAGACATGAAGCTTGAGGAGCTTAAGGCAGTCGAAGCACTCGGCGACGAGGAGCTTGCCGAAACTATTAAACAGCAAATAAAGTCGTTGCGCCAAGAGATCGTAACGGCAAAAGCGCGAGTTGACTTCTGCGAAATGGAGCTCCGCGAGGCCCAGGACCGCCTCAAAAGGCAGGAAAGACAAGTTAATGACTGTGAGCGTGCTGCAGAGAAGTATAAAGCCCATATCGACCGGTTCATAGCCTGGCGAGATGCGCTCCTCGACAATTTGAAAAAAGCGCAAACGGCCTATGACGACGCCTGCAAGGCATACGAAGAGGCAAAGGCCGCGGCAGACAAGGCCACCTCGCCCGAGATAACGCAACCGACCGAGACGACGCCTCCCTCCAACTCGGCGCAACCGGCCGAGGCGACACAGCCCACCGGCTCGTCCGCGACCGGCAAAAATACCCCGCCGAGCTCCACCAAGCAGGCGAACTCGAGCAGCGGCAAGCAAGCAGATACGACCGCCGGCAAGCTCGCGAACACGGGCGACGCAGCGCCGAGCGCAATCGCGCTCGCAGGAATCGCCGCCGCAGGCCTCGGAATAACCGCCGCAGCCACGCGCCGCATCAAGAACTCAAAATAGCTGCCAGCGGTTATTGTCTTCGCCAATCCACAAGCCAAGAGACAAAAAGAGGTCCGTTTCCCCAACCCAGGGAAACGGACCTCTTTACTTGAAAAAACAAATGGTAATGCCGCCGTCTCTTGTACCACGCAGCCATCAATGCCCAGACAACACTAGCAAGCCGCGTTCCTTAAGGGATAGATTTAATGGCTGTTAATCAAGGGGTATACGCGCACACCCGATCAATGGCGGGCAAACTGCCTGATATACTTACATTAGTGCTACCAAGTTAGTCGCCGACCCTTGAAATGAGGTGCCGAGATGAACGACATTCTCGCAAGAAGAGCAAGACGAGCAACTGTGGGCATCGCCCTTTCCGCGGCGCTTGTCGCGGGAATCGCCCCCCCGTAACGGCGATCGCGGCAGAAACCAGTTCCCCCACCGGTGCAGTTTCCTTGCAGACGGAAGATGCGGCCGCCGCAAAAGAAAAAGCGTATGCAGCCATGCAGGAAGCGCTCAAAACCCTCGAGGCCGCAAAAGTTGCCGCAAGTCCCGAGAAACTTGCGGCAATCGATGATGACATTGCCGCTTTTCAAGAGATCTACGACATGGTGGTGACGGAAGCCGCCAAACGGAGGGAACGCCTTCCCGCCATGCAAGCGAACGTCGATGCAGCCCAAGCCAAATACGATGAGGCCCACAGCCGGACAAGCGGCCTTCAGGCAGAATTAGATAAGGCACTTGAAGCACTCGGCGACGAGGAGCCCAGCACAGCTACTAAAGAGCATATTAAGCAGTTGCGACGTGAGATCATGTCGGCAGAAAGGCGAGAGAAATCTTGTGAAGATGATCTTCACTCCTACCGACGCCGGCTCGAAAGCCAGGAAAGACAGGTTCAGGATTCCGAAAGTGAGGCGGAGGAAGCTAAAGCCCACATCGATGAGGACATAGCCAAGCGAGATGCGCTCCTCGACGATTTGAAAAAGGCGCAAACGGCCTATGACGATGCCTGCAAGGCATACGAAGAGGCAAAAGCCGCAGCAGATAAGGCCGCCTCACCCGAGATAACAAAACCCACCGAGACAACACCTCCCTCCGGCTCAGCGCAACCGACCGAGACGACACAGCCCACCGGCTCGTCCGCGACCGGCAAAAATACCCCGCCAAGCTCCACCAAGCAGGCGAACTCGAGCAGCGGCAAGCAAGCAGATACGACCGCCGGCAAGCTCGCGAACACGGGCGATGCAGCGCCGAGCGCAATCGCACTCGCAGCAGTCGCCGCCGCAGGCCTCGGAATAACCGCCACAGCCACACGCCGCCTCAAGAACTCAAAATAGCCGCCAAAGCATACTACCTTCGCCAATCCACAAACCCAGAGACAAAAAGAGGCCCGTTTCCCCAACCCAGGGAAACGGGCCTCTTTAACTGTAAAAATTCAAGCAACAGCACCGCCGCCTCTTGAACCACATAGCCTTCAATGCCCAGACAACACCAGCAAGCCGCATTCCGCAAGGGATAGATTTAATTAGATAAACGCGCCTTTACGGGTGATTTTTGAACGACGGGGCCCGACCGGCGGCGAGGTGTTTGGTAGTCGAGCGATCCCGCAGGCGAAGCCGAGGACCAGCGAGACACCAAATACCTCGCCGCCGGCCGGGCCATGTCGCGGCACCAAAAAACGCCCGTGCGCTCGATGGATTCGGATGCCCGACAGAGGCTCCTTATGGCTGCTTCCTTCCGGACCTGACCAGATTCGGAACATGTCGTCATCCGAACCCATCGAACGCGCTAGGCGCTCGGTATATCTTACCTGCTCCCGCCCGCCAGAGCAAGGTAGCTAATTTGGGACGGAGCTTTTTTGACTACTTTTGCAGCCCGATTGCCAGAGCAGCCAATGAGTAGTCAAAATAGTCCCATCCCAAAATGACCGGCTTGGTGCCGCACCACAGAAAGGGCCCATCTACTACGTTTAGGCCACAGAGGTCAACCATAGCCGACTTTTTCGAAAATCGGCAAGCTTTCTACCTGCGGTTTTGTTTTGCAAATTCCGGAATGGTCGAGGGTGGCCGGTTTAACGTAGTAGATGGCCACGTTTCGTGGCAGGCGGTCCGACCCAAGGCACAAGGCAGCCAACCTCGAATGGACATTCTCGAAGTTGCGGTGGAATACGGACTGAATTGGCACCTTAAAGGCAAAAACACTCCGTATTTCACCGCAACTTATAGGGAGATAGGCCTTAGAGGCGAGCGAGGTCGTAGGATTGGGCGGCTGCCTCGCCGGCACAGATGAGGTTGGTTGTGGCTTCTTGCGAATCGAGTGCCCGTTCCAGGTCCATGGGCTTGCGGCAAATCGGCAAAACCAAGTCAATACCCTGCCCATATACCGCGTCCAGGTTGACGGCGCGACCGCCCACGACGGCGACCACCGGCTTGCCATATCGCTTCGCACGACGAGCCACACCCACCGGTGCCTTACCGGCGGCGGATTGCTCGTCCATATTGCCCTCGCCCGTTATGACCAGGTCGACATCGCGCACGCGCTCGTCAAACCCCA
Organism: Collinsella sp. AF28-5AC; assembly: GCF_003457875.1. Taxonomy (NCBI): domain Bacteria; kingdom Bacillati; phylum Actinomycetota; class Coriobacteriia; order Coriobacteriales; family Coriobacteriaceae; genus Collinsella; species Collinsella sp. AF28-5AC. The sequence continues at coordinate 11,730 of NZ_QRTA01000011.1, forward strand.
CGAGGTCGAGCACCGTCTCCACACCCGAGCGTAGCTCCGCGCCGAGCGCCAGCAACGCCGCGCCCAAGCCACCGGCAGCGCCCGCGCCGGGTACACCGAGCACCGAGCCAAATGTCCGTGCGCCCTCGGGTGTGCGCAACAACCCCTGGGCTCGAGCTCTGGCAATCGCCGCATCGAGCAAGCGACCGTAGCCGACCATCCAGCCGTCGTATCTGCGCAGCACCTCGACATCATCCGCCGGCAGGCCCTTCTGCCCGCCAAACACCGCCAGTGCGCCTCGACGCCCCACGAGCGGATTCTCGACATCCGAAAGCACAACGATGCGAGCATCATCCAAAGCCTGCAGCGCGGGCGCCAAATCAACGCTCGCCACCTGCTCAAGGCCGGCAAGACCGGGGGCGACATCGCAGTCCTGATCATCGACCACACGCGCGCCCAGCGCCTGCAGCATGCCGGCGCCACCGTCGTTGGTGGCGCTGCCGCCCAGACCAATATAGAGTGTCTTTGCGCCCATGCGAACCGCGCGAAGCATGAGCTCGCCCACGCCATAGGTTGTGGCCGCCAACACCGCCGACTCCGTACAAGGCGAATACCCAATGCCGGCCGCCTCGGCCATCTCGATGACCGCGGACTTGTGCTCGACATCAACCAGCATCCGGGCAGACACGCGGTCGCCCAAGGGCCCTGCGACCTCGCAGGTTGAGAGCTCGCCACCGCAGGCGGCAACGGCATCGAGCGTTCCCTCGCCACCATCTGCCAGCGGCAATGCGCGCACCTCGGCATCGGGCCAAACGCGGCGCACGCCTTCGGCAACCGCCGCCTCCGCCTGCGCGCTCGAAACGCTGCCCTTAAAGGAGTCGATCGCCAACAGCACACGGCGGGGTCGGCGGCACGCAGGACCAAAGTCAACCGCCGTGCCAGCATCCTCACCGGCACCTGCAAGCGCTGCGGCGTGAGCGGCGTGTGCTTCAAGATCGGCCCCACAACCGCAATCAGCGCCGCCCGCTCCGCGCAGACCGCCAAAATAGCTACTCAGCAGCTCGCGGCATTCATCCGCCAGGACCCCAGCCGTCACGTTAAACCGATGATTCAGGCGCGAGTCGGCATTCAGGTCATACAGCGAACCCAGCGCGCCCGCCTTGGCATCACTCGCGCCATACACGCAGCGCCCCACGCGCGCGTTGACCATAAGGCCCGCGCACATGCAGCAGGGTTCCAACGTCACATAAACCGTACAGTCGAAAAGGCGCCAGCGGCCAAGCGCCTGGGCAGCGGCGCACACGGCCGCAAACTCGGCATGAGCCGAAGGGTCCTGGTCGAGTTCGCGCCGATTGTGCGCCCTCGCGACGATCTCACCGTCGCGCACCACTACGGCTCCGATGGGCACCTCGCCCACCGCAGCAGCGGCGCGCGCCTCCGCCAACGCCTCGCGCATGAACTTCTCGTCGATTTCGGTGATCGTCATCGTTCGCCTTCCCTGTTGCAAATTCAAAACGATGCTATCATTACGACTCACGGAGAGATGGCAGAGCGGTTGAATGCGGCGGTCTTGAAAACCGTTGAGCGCGAGAGCGTTCCGGGGGTTCGAATCCCCCTCTCTCCGCCACTCCTAGTGATGCACCGGTGTCATGGTCCGCTCAAACAACGCATCGACCACGTCGGCTATCTCAGGTCGACGCTCAAGATCGTGGCCCGATTCCCACCATATCGTGAAAAGTCGAATAATACCGCCGGCGACAAACTCAGACGTCGTCTCGAGTGACACGGGGGCCAGGGCATCCTCGGCAAGCACGTTCATCACACGCTCGCGGATGGAGCGGGCAATGCGGTCGCAAATAACGTTGGTCAACATGCCCGACATGCTGCTTGCCAAAATGTTATCCATGAGCCGCTCGTGCGTCAGAATCAAATCCATGGCATCGTCCAAAATCGCGTGCCGAAGCGCGCGCACGTCCTCGGCAGACACTGCGCCGGCCTCATCGGGCTGTTTTTGCGGCAAGCCCGACATGAGCTCATCGATATAAAAGGCAAAGTAATCGTTCTTGTCGCGAAAGTGCTTGTAGAACGTCGTGCGGCGAATCATGGCCCGGTCGCACAGCATGGCAACCGTCAGGTCCTCAAAACGATGCTCCTCGAGAAGCTCGGTGAAGGCATCGAAAAGGGCGCGGTAGGTTTTCTTAATGCGAAGGTCCACTGGTATCGCCATCCTCAGGGCAAAGACAACACTCGTCAATCTGTCGCATATCTTACACCTGTACCTCGCGCGCTTTGCCCCGGTGCCGGCCCCGCCGAAAACACAACGCTTACCGGAAAGTTCGGCACGGCAAAACGTTGCGGGTATACTAGTAGCGTTATACCAACGGCAGCTGGCGCATGCCGCCGCGGCCATTCGAAACGGAGACATCATGATTACCGTCATCATCGGCATCGTTGTTGTCATTGTGATTGTCTGCGCCATCGCCGGCATCTACAACAACATGGTCACCAAGCGTAACCGCATCGATAACGCCTGGCAGAACATCGATACGCAGCTGCAGCGCCGCAACGACCTGATCCCCAACCTGGTCGAGACCGTCAAGGGCTACGCCAAGCACGAGCAGGAGACGCTCTCCGCCGTGATCAGCGCGCGTAACACCGCCGTCAAGGCCACCACGCCCGAGGCCAAGATGGAAGCCGACAACGTGCTGACCGGTGCGCTGCGCCAGCTCTTCGCCGTAGCCGAGGCCTATCCCGATCTTAAGGCAAACACCAACTTTACGCAGCTGCAGGCATCGCTCGAGGATACCGAGAACAAGATTAGCTATGCACGCCAGAGCTACAACGACTGCGTGCTCAGCTACAACAACGCCATTCAGACGTTCCCGGCTGTCATCTTTGCCGGCATCTTCCAGTTTAAGGAGCGCCAGGGCTTCGAGGCCGCCGAAGCAGCCCGCCAGGCCCCGACCGTCAAGTTCTAACAATCACGGCCGAGTCTTAAGCCAGTTCATCAACCCTTTAGGGTCCAAGGCACAAACCTTGGGCCCTTTTCTTATCCACGCACAACGCGCGGCCAATAGACCGCGCATCATCTTTTTTCAGATTAATCATTGCCCGTTGTGACATCGCCGAACCCGCAGGGCAGAGAGCAAGTCCCCCCCCCCGGCGCACTCCGCAGGACGCAAGAAGCCCTCGCCGCACGAAGTGCGCAGCGAGGGCTTCTTGCATGTCCGAGGACGCGCCGGGGGGGAACTTGCTCTCTGCCCGGATAGGTAAGACAGCTTACGCGACGGTGTAAACCCAGTTGTGCTTATCCTCGACAGCACCAGACTGGATACCAGTCAGGGTCTCGCGGAGCTTCTTCATCACAGGGCCAATCTCGGTGTAGCCAGCCGGGAAGGTCACAGTCTCGTCGGCGCCGTAAACCTTGTTGTCGATCTCGCCAACCGGGGAGATGACGGCAGCGGTGCCGCACAGGCCGCACTCCACAAAGGTGCCGGCCTTGACCTCGGCCCACTCGACGGGACGCTGGTCAACGGTCATGCCCAGGTCCTGAGCAACCTGAACGAGCGAACGACGGGTGATAGAGGGCAGGATGGAGTCAGTGTGCGACTGCGGAACGACGAGCGTGCCGTCCTCCTTCACGAACAGGACGTTGGCACCGCCGGTCTCCTCGACATAGGTGCGGGACTCGGAGTCGAGATACAGGTTCTCGGCATAGCCCTCGCGGTGAGCCTCCATCGTGGGCTTGAGGGACATGGCGTAGTTCAGGCCGGCCTTGATGTTGCCGGTGCCGTGCGGCGCGGCGCGGTCGTACTCGGAAACGCGCAGTTTAACGGGCTTGAGGCCACCCTTAAAGTACGGACCGACCGGGGTCACGAGAATGCGGAACGTGTACTCAGGAGCGGGAGCCACGCCGATCACGTCACCGGAGCCGATCATAAACGGACGCACGTACAGGGTCGCGCCGGAACCGAAGGGCGGAACCCAGGCGGCGTTGGCAGAAACGACCTGCTTGACGGCCTCAACGAACTTGTCCTTGGGGAACGGGGGCATCTCGAGGCGCTGCGCAGAGTTGTACATACGCTCGGCGTTCATATCGGGGCGGAAGCAGACGATGCTGCCGTCCTCGGCGGTGTAGGCCTTCAGGCCCTCAAAGACCTCCTGGCAGTAATGGAAGATGCCGCCGCACTCGGAGACATGCAGGGTGTGGTCGGTGGTCAGGCCGCCTTCGTCCCACTCGCCGTCCTTCCAATGGGCCTCGTAGCTGTAATCGGTCTTCATGTAGCCAAAGCCGAGGCTACCCCAATCGATATCCTTCTTCTCGACAGTCATATGTCGCTCCTTACATACACAGTTGCAAACTCGCGAACCCGCACGCAAGGACCGAGGCCGGCCGCGTCGCAACGTCGCACGCCCGGAGCGTAGAGCCGGACGGGACACGCGAACAGCGCCAAAGCCGATGGCACGTCGATTCGCATGCACGAGATTGTACTCCCCGTACGCGTCTGATAAAACGCTTTTCTTTAACTAAGTAAAGTATTTTCATTTGACCGAAGCTGAAGAGGCCCGCCACCGTAAACGGGGACGGGCCTCAACTGCACGGTTTGCGCGTTGGCTCGAGCTATGCGTTCTTTTTGCCCAGCTTAGCCTTGACCAGACCGACCACGGTCGGGATGATCGACACGGCAACGATGCCAACGATTAGCAGCTCAAAGTGCTCCTGTACAAAGGGAATGCCACCAAAGAAGTAGCCCAGCAGTGTAAAGAGCGTTGACCAGGTAATGCCACCCAGCACGTTAAAGATGACAAAGTTGCGCCAGTGCATGCCGCCCATACCGGCAATAAAGGGCACAAAGGTGCGGATAAACGGGAAGAAGCGACCCAGGAAGATGGCCAGGTGGCCCCACTTGTCCAAGAAATCCTCGGACTTTTTGATGCGCTCGGGCGTCATAGCCTTGACCTTGCCCGAAGCGATGATCTTTTTGCCAAAGAAGTGACCGATCATAAAGTTGCACTGATCGCCCAAAATGGCAGCGGCCCATGCGGTGGCCAGAAGCGCCACAATGTTAAAGCCGCCATTGTGGGCAAAGAAACCCGAGGCGAACAGCAGCGAATCACCGGGAAGGAACGGGAAGAACACCACGCCCGTCTCGATAAAGATGATCAGGAACACGCAGCCGTAGGCCATAAGCGGGCCGGCGGCGATCCAGCTGGCGATCGCGGTGCGCGGGTCCTTAAGCAGCTCGGCAATAAAATTGATGAAACCCATGAAGTAAAACCTCTCAGTTGTGGGCGCGGATACGTCCAAGTTGACCAGTATACGGTTGCGGTGCCCCCTCGTGCGCAACCCCACAAAAGCATGACTCCATTACCAGCAAGTTTGCATAACTGACACCTGTCGCGCAATGCCGCCAAGATTGTCCTTCCTAATCCCTAGCGAATCGCTATACTTTATTGAATCGCATTGCCATGGCGCTAAGGGAGGGCGGCCGGTGAGCTTTATCAATACCATTCGCGAGGACATCAAGACCGTCCAAGCGCAGGACCCCGCCGCGCAAAACGGTCTGGTCATCTTCCTTTCCTATCCTGGCCTGCACGCCAAGTGGAACCACGTGCCCGAGCACTGGCTGTGGGAGCATGGACATCGCTCGCTCGCCCGCGTGCTCTCGCAAATCACCCGCCACATCACCGGCGTCGAGATTCACCCCGCGGCACAGATCGGCAAGCATTTCTTTATCGACCACGCCATGGGCGTCGTCATCGGCGAGACCACCATTGTGGGCGACAACTGTGTGCTCTACCAGGGCGTCACGCTCGGCGGCACCGGCAACGAGACCGGCAAGCGTCACCCCACCCTGGGCAACAATGTCACGGTGGGCACGGGCGCCAAGGTGCTCGGCAACATCCGCATCGGCAACAACGTCAAGATCGGCGGCAACTCGGTCGTCGTTAAGGACGTCCCCGACAACTGCACCGTCGTGGGCGTGCCGGGACGCATCATCAAGCGCAACGGCTGCCGTGTGTTCGAGGAGAGTTTCGACGCCAAGCAGCATCGCGAGTACATGCCCGATGACGCCGCCGAGCAGTCCGCCCTCAACCGCCAGGGCATCACCGAGAATGCCCGCCGCGTCAAGGAACTCGAGCGAGAGGTGGCCGAGCTCAAGGCCCTCGTCGCCAAGCTCGTGGACGAACGCTAGGAACGCAAGCGGCACAAAACGACATCGGCATCAACGCAAAGGCGCGCCAGGGAATTCACCCCCGGCGCGCCTTATTTGTGATGTGGCAAAGAGACTGTCCCTTTGTCACATTATGCGAACTGGCTCAGATAGAGGTCGGCGTAGGCACCCTCGGCTGCGAGCAGCTCCTTATGCGTGCCCTGCTCGATGATGTTGCCGTGGTCCATGACCAAGATCAGGTCGGCGTCCACGATCGTCGACAGGCGATGCGCGATCACAAAGCTGGTGCGCCCGCGCATGAGCGCGTCCATGGCGCGGCCGATGGCAAGCTCGGTGCGCGTGTCCACGCTTGAGGTCGCCTCGTCCAGGATGAGAATCGCCGGGTTATTGAGCAGCACGCGTGCGATGGTCAGCAGCTGACGCTGGCCCTGGCTGATGCTCTCGGCATCGTTGGCCACGCGCGTGTCGTAGCCCTGCGGCATGGTGCGCACAAAGAAGTCGACCTGCGCGGCACGAGCGGCCGCGACAATCTCCTCGCGCGTCGCCTCGGGGCAGCCGTAGGCGATGTTTTCGGCAATCGTGCCATCGAACAGCCAGGCGTCCTGCAGCACCATGCCAAACTGCTGCCGTAGCTCGCCGCGGTCCATGCGGCTCGTATCCACGCCGTCGAGCGTAATACGCCCGCCGTCAATCTCGTAGAAGCGCATGAGCAGGTTGATGAGCGTCGTCTTGCCTGCGCCCGTGGTTCCCACCACGGCAATCTTCTGGCCCGGCTCGGCGGTAAACGACACGTCGCGCATGAGCGGCTTGTCGGGCGCGTAGCCAAAGCGCACATGCTCAAAGGCGACGTGGCCCTCCACCTTGCCCGGCAGCTTGGCGGCGACCGCCGGCAACGGATCGGCTTCCATCTCGGACTCGTCGAGCAGGTCGAACACGCGCTCCGCGCTTGCCAGCGCGCTCTGCAGCGAGTTAAAGGTAAACGACAGCTGCGTCATGGGCTCGGATGCCTCGTAGATAAACTGGAAGAACGCCTGGAACACGCCGACGGTCATATGTCCGGCAACCAACATGCTGCAGCCCACAAGCGCAATCACGATTTGCGCCAAACGGCCGATAAAGCGCACCGCAGGGCCGACGGCATTGATCATAAAGTCGGCCTTGGTGCTCACGCGCGCCAGCTCCTTCGAAGCCTCGTGCACCTCGGCAGAGCTCTGGCGCTCGCGGTTGAACGCACGGATTACCAGACGGCCCGAGTAGCCTTCCTCGACCGCGCTCGTAATCTTGGACACCCACTCCTGGCGCTCGCCCGTCACATCGTGCGTGCGGCGCGAAACGACCTTCGTCACCAGCAGCGAAAGCGCCGTAAAGAACAAAAAGACGAGCGTGAGCGGCACGCTAAACACGAACATCACGCTCACGGCACCCACCACGGTACCGATCGACACCAGAAGCTGCAGCAAGCCGCGCTGCATGCTCTCGGACATCTTGTCCAAGTCGTTGGTCGCACGGCTGACGACCTCACCGGGACGATGTGCGTCAAAAAAGGCAAGCGGCAGACGGTTGAGCTTTTGTGCGATGCGGTTGCGTAGGCGCAGGTTGAGGCGCTCGGCAACGCTCGACATCAAAAAGCTCTGGAGTGCGTAGAACGAGGCGGCGGCCGTCCAAATCATAAAGTAGATGAAGATGGTCCTGCCGCAGTTCTCCCAGGTGATGCTGAAGGTGGTATCGTTGGCAAACGCCACCTGAATGTGGCCCCACAGCTCATCGATCACACGGGCGCTATATGCCGGCGCAGCGGTGTTAAAGATGGCATAGAACACAATGCTCGCGAACACGATATAGAAGCGCCAATGGTCGCCGGCAGCCTCGCTCCACAGGCGGCGCACCGTCGCCCAGGTGTCGCGGGGTTTCTCGTCCTCGTCCTCGTCGTCCACATCGCGCATGCGCTCTGCCTCAGCGCGGGCGCGCTCGTCCTCGGCGCGCTCGTTTTCCTCGTAGAGCGCTTGGCGGCGAGCCTCGCGCTCGGCTGCAGCCTTGGCGGCGTCATCCAGCTCGGTCGACATGGCAGCCCGCTCGACCGCTTCCTCGGCAGCGTCCGCAGCGGCGGCATCGACAAGGCCGCCCTGCTTCTTGAGCTCCTCGGTCATGCTACTCACCTCCCTTCATCTGCGATTCCGCGATGGCGCGGTACACCTCGCAGGTTTCCATAAGCTCGCCATGCGTGCCCAAGCCCACAACCTCGCCATCCTTGAGCACGACAATCTGGTCGGCATGCAGAATCGTCGAGATGCGCTGCGCGATGATGAGCACCGCGGCATCGCGCGTCTCGTCTTGCAATGCATGGCGCAGGGCCGCATCGGTCTTAAAGTCCAGGGCCGAAAAACTGTCATCGAAGATGTACAAATCGGCCTGCTTCATGAGCGCGCGAGCAATGGCCAGGCGCTGGCGCTGGCCGCCCGAAAAGTTCGTACCGCCCTGGGCAACCGGGGTATCGAGCCCCTGCGGTTGGTCGAGTACAAAGGTGCTCTGGGCAACCTCAAGCGCGTGAAGCATGTCGCCCTCGGTCGCGCCTTCGTTACCAAAGCGAAGGTTGCTCGCTACCGTGCCCGAGAACAGCCACGCCTTCTGCGGCACATAGGCAATGCGCCCGCGGATTTCGTCTTGCGTAAGCTCGCGCAGGTCCACACCATTCAGGCGAATGGAGCCCTTGGTGGCATCGTGGAAGCGCAGCAGAAGCTTTGCCACCGTCGATTTGCCCGAGCCTGTCGAGCCAACGATCGCAGTCGTCTGACCGCGACGGCAGGCAAAGCTCAGGTCGCACAGGGTGTCCTCGTCGGCATCGTCAAAGCGAAACGACATGTGGTCGAACACGGCCACCGCATCGGCTTCGTCTTGGGGCTCGCGCGCCCCGTCATCCAGCGTGCGCTCGCCATCGACGATGCTCGGCTCAATCTCCAACACCTGCTGCGCACGGTTCAGGCACGCGGCAGCACGCGGAAGCGTCAGCACCACCATCTGGGCCATCATCACAAAGAACAGGATCAGAATTGCATACTCCAGCACCGCCGAGATACTCGCAATCTGCATGGCGTGGGCGCCTACGCGGTTGCCGCCCACCCACAGCACCGCCACCTCGGCGATGTTCATCAAAAAGAAGCTTGAGCTGTCGAGGCCCACAAACAGGTGGTTGACTTTGATGGCGTTGGCGGCGTATTCGCTAAACACCTCGTCCAGACGCCGTTCCTCGTGGCGCTCCTTGTTAAACGCACGGATGACGCGCACGCCCACAATATTCTCGCGCAGCACCACGTTCATGCGGTCGATAAAGCCCTGTAGGCGCATAAAAATCGGCGCCGCGTTGGCAACCGTAAAGACCGCCGCCACCAGCACAATCGCAACGACTACGCCCAGAAGCGTGCCCATGGCGGGATCGATAAACCAGGCGAAGATGATGCCCGCCACAGCCAAAAACGGCACGGGCAGCACCAGCTGAATCGTCTGCAGAATCGCCTGCTGAATCACGTTGATGTCGTTGAGCGAGCGCGTGATCATCGATCCGGTGCCAAAGCGCTCAAAATCGCTGGCCGCGAGCTCGAGCGATTTGTCGTACACGGCATTGCGAATATCGCAAGCCACGTTGGCGGCCAGGCGCGCCGAAAGATAGCAGCCCAGCACCGTGCCGCCGCTAGCCATGCTGGTTGCGATAAACATGTATAGGCCGTTGCGTAAAATGTAGTCGACATCGCCCGTGGTAATACCGGTGTTGACCATGTTCGCCAGCATCGTGGGAACCAACAGCGTACCGACGTTATCCACCAGCAGCACCAGCAGCGTCACTGCGACAAGCCCTCGATATGGCTTTAGAAACCTCATTAACAGTCGCACGACTCCCCCTCACCTTGATTCTCGGCTTGGCTCTCGGCAGCGATATGCTGCTTAAAGGCATCGCACTCATCGCCGAGCACCTGAGAGAATTTGCCGATCAAGCGCATAATCTCGCGCTGCTCACATGGCTCAAGCGCGCCAAAGGCTCGCTGTTCGGCCTTGAGTGCCGGCAACGCATAACGCTCGGCAAATCGCCTGCCCTCTTCGGTCAGGCTCACAACCTTGCTCTTACGACTGCCTTCGGCAAACTCCAACGTTGCGAAGCCCCGCGCCGTCAAGGTTTTAATTGCCGAGTTGATGGTCTGCTTGCTGTAGAACCATTCGCTTGTCAGACGGCTTACGGCAATACTGCCGCCCGCCGTGCTGGTGTCGACGAGCATCCAATAGGCGCAGTCCGAAAGGCCGCAGGCGCGCGAGAACTCCGAATAGATATGGTCGAGTCCATTGAGCAACCGATCGAAGTCGACCAGCGTAACCGCACTATTCATCTATCCCACCATTCGATTGTCCGATTTTTGACCAATTTTGTGTCTCTAGATTAGTCCGAGTTTTGACTATCGTCAACAGGCTCTCCGCAAATGCGCGCATTTTATGGCCTATCGGCAGAAAAAGACCGCCGGCGCGGGGGCGGCGCCAGCGGTCACGTGAAAATCGGGTTTTATTGCCTGTTAAGCGGCGACGGCCTCATAGACCGTAGCGCCCGAGAAGCTGTCATGCAGGCTCTTGCCGGCAATCCACGGCAGCTCGACGACCTCGCAGACCGTGTTGACCAACTCAGAGCAGTCAGTAAAGTGGCCCTTGTCGTTGAGGGCCTCGCAATCCTGAACACGCCAATAGCCATCGGTGTGCGTGATGTAGTACTCGTGATCGTTGATCGACACGAAAGCGCGCGTCTTGGAACGCAGCAGCTTCAGAAATCCTTCGAAATCGGTCTCGACGACATCTCCAGCCTGGAACATGATGTTACCTCCTGGCCCGGCGCCACCACGGCGCATTGATAAACGTTGGTACTCCTTTAGTAAAACCTTTATCAGAGGTTATGCGTTCGTCATTTAGGCAAGTGGTAAAAAACCGCAGGGTAGACGGGATAAAACGTTTAACCATCCCATTTGTTTGTCACATTCTGAAGGTACTTTTATGCAAACCTACTTTCCCAATTGGAATCTATCCTTTTGGCCGGGCAATTGACCGTCTATCGTTTAAGCCCGACGGGTATGAACGGGGCATCTGCAACGCCACCGCAAGGAGACACCATGGAGACTATCGAAGCACTCATTCACCGCCGCAGCTGCCGCAACTACAGCGATCGTCCCGTCGAGGCCGAAAAGCTTGCACGTATTATTGAAGCCGGCCAATATGCACCGAGCGGCATGGGCCGCCAGCCGGTGACGTTTGTCGCCGTCACCGACCCCGCGACCGTCAAGCGTCTCTCACAGCTCAACGCCCAGGTCATGGACAGCAACAGCGACCCCTTCTATGGCGCCAAGACCGTTGTGGTGGTGCTGGTTGACCGCAGCGTGCCCACACATCTGGAAGACGGCTCGCTCGCCATGGGCAACTTGCTCAACGCCGCCTATGCACTGGGTGTCGATTCGTGCTGGATTCACCGCGCGCATGAGGTCTTTGACTCGCCCGAGGGCTTGGAGCTGCTGGCCAGCTGGGGCCTGCCCGCCGACGGCAGCCTGCGCGGTGTCGGTAACTGCATTCTTGGCTACGCCGAGGACGCGCTACCCGAGGCAAAGCCGCGCCGCGACAACGTGGTGTACGTAAGGTAACCCAGGAGCGTCAGCGGGGGTAGCTAATTTTGGACGGGGCTATTTTAGCTACCCCACTCGCAACTTATATTGACGTCGCCGTTGTCGTCGTTTCGTTCGTGTGAGTCGTTTCGGCTTCGCTGCCTTGTTCGCCCTCGTCCTTTTGAGCATCGGCGATGGTGGAGGCCGCCGCAACGATGCCGCGCTGGGGTGCGACGCCCGTCTGGGTCTGAGCGCCCTCGACAACTTCTGTGCCTGCATGCGCGAGCTCGGGCGATTTAAACACTGCGTCCAAGTTGGCGCCACCGCCGGCGTAGCCAAGCGCAGCGAGTGCGATGACGATCACCGCAACGACGACCGCGATCGGAACATAACGATGCCAACCAGCCGGATTGAGTCCGCTGCGGCGAGCCGCCCCTCGGCTGATGTAACCGAGCGTTCCGTCGTGCTTGAGCTTTGAGCCCACCACGCGTTTGCGGCCCCACAGCGAGGACTCTGCCTGCATGGCCAAGCGGGCGCTTGCCGAAGGATAGCCATATTTAGTGCGCTTGAACGAGCCATCAAACCCCGAGGCGTGTTTGCCCCACGTCACCGATGTCGTGCGTCGGTTGACCGGCGCGGCGCTCCGCCTTCTGCGGCTCGGTTTTGAAGTCTCAGCCATATGCCCTCGCACGCCGTAACCAAATCGAAACAATAACGCTTTGGACTGTAGCACACGCGTCGCGCGCGGTCACGGACGCCTCGCTCAACGGTCATCGTCCTTCAGCAAGCGCCACAGCGTTGTACGGCTTATGCCCAGCACCTCCGCCGCACGGGTTCGATTGCCGTGGAGATGATCTACAACCAGATGCGCGATATCTCGCTCGGTATCGGCCAGCGGTCGCAGGATATACAGGTCGCTTTCGAGTGTCGGGGCGCCAAAGGTTGCGGTCTTAATCACGTCCTCTTGGGCGAGCACTTCCTCCGCCACAGCGCGGTCCACCGTGCCCGCCCCCACCAATATATACAGTCGTTCCGAGACCTCGCGGAGCTGCAGATAATTGCGCGGCCAGCGGTAAGCATCGAGCGTCTTCGTCGCCGCGGCAGACAGCGTGGGCGCTGCCGTCCCAAATGCGTCAGCGAGATATTCCAAATAGCGCGCAACCTTCGTCGACGCGGCTCCCTGCTCGGCGATTGCCGGCGCCACGCTCACCGCACAGGCGAAGCGCTCGGTCACAAAGGCGGCTTGATCACTTTCGCTGCCGCCCGGCATGTCATTCGCCGTCAGCACCACATGGCAGCGCGTCGCCAACGCGGTGTCGGCCATCGTGGAGACCAGCTCGCGGAGGCGCTGGGGGCCAACCGCGTTCCAGCCCTCAATGCAAAGGGTCAGCTCCGTTTGGAACAACGGCGATTCGGCGCTTTTGAGCACATGGCGCCAACCGCGCTCGGTGAGCTCATCGAGCGCGACGGAAACAAAGGGCTGATCGGCAAAAGGACCGTCCAGATAGAGGCGCTTGGCAATCTCGACCTGACCTGCGCCAAGCTCGCCCTCGAGCATAAGGGGCACGCCGCGCGCATAGCTCTCGGCAACCGGTGCAGCTACCGCAGCAGCGCCTTCAACGATGCCGTACGCGCTCGATTCGTAGCGGGCCTCAACTTCGTCGGCGTTGAGCCATTCGATGCCCGCATGCGCCGCGGCGCCGCGCACCTCGCGGACCACGACGACCCAAAGGCCCCCGCCCTCTTTGTCGGTGGGGCGAACGGCCAGGCTCAGGCGCGTACCCGCACGCCCCATAACCAGACGCGCGCCGTCTCCTATACGGTCGAGGCGCTCAGCAACAAAAGCCGCCACATCCCGCTCAAGCGCCGCGTCATTCATGGTCGAGATCGCGACGTCCCCACGCGCATCGATTGCCAATGCCGAGGCCCCGGCAGCAGCCAGGGCCTCGGTCAAGATGTTCAGCTTGGCATCGCTATCCATGATTTGCCCCTGTCCGCGGCGACATGCAGCCGCCGACGGTCGCACGACCGAGTGTTTCAAAATTGAACGATATTGCTCACCAAACACTATAGGGCAGAAAGCGCCGTCCTGCGAGTATAGGTGTTGCCCCGCATCGCCATCCTGGCGGGGCGATAAGAGCTCTTCGGGACTTATAAACCTGCGGACAAGCCATACCCGCAAGAGCTCCTATCGCTCCACCGTGAGAATGCGCTCACCAGCACGCAGCACGCAAATAAGCTACTTCTCTACCAGATTCCCAGCACGTGCTGCATTCCCAAACTCATGCACGCAATGCCAATCCAGCAGCAAAAGCCCAGCGCGATGGGCTTGCCGCCCTTTTTGACCAGCTCGACGATATCGGTATTAAAACCAATAGCCGCCATGGCCATCACAATAAAGAACTTCGACAGTTCCTTGATGGGCGCCGTAAAGGACGCGGGAAGCTGAAGCACCGTGGTGATCACGCTCGCCAGCACAAAGAACAGCACAAACATGGGAAACGCGCGTTTAAGCGAGAACGTGCTTTTGGCGTCGCCGCCGGCCTTCCGCGCCAGATGCATCTGCCAGCATGCTAGGACCAACGTGATGGGAATGATGGCCAGCGTCCTGGTGAGCTTGACCACCGTGGCGCTCTCGAGCACATTGGCACCGGGATGCATGCTGTCCCAAGCGCTCGCCGCAGCCGTTACGGACGAGGTGTCGTTGATGGCGGTGCCGGCAAACAGGCCAAAGCCCTCGTTGGTCAGCCCAAGCATGCCACCGAGCGTCGGAAACACGAGCGCCGCGATGACGTTAAACAGGAAGATGACCGAAATAGCCTGGGCAATCTCGCGATCGTCGGCATCGATGACGGGTGCGGTCGCGGCGATGGCGGAACCGCCGCAAATCGACGAACCCACACCCACAAGCGTCGCGATCTTGCTCGGCACGTTCATAACGCGGCAGAGCACAAAGGCGATGACAAGCGAGGTCGAGATCGTCGCCACGATAATCGGCAGCGACTGGGCGCCCTTGGACAAAATCTGGGAGAGGTTCATGCCAAAGCCAAGCAGGATAACCGCGTACTGCAAGACTTTTTTGGACGTATAGGTGACGCCGGCGGCGAGCTGTTCGCGACGATTCTTGGGAAAGACGAGCGCCAGGACCATGCCAAAGAGGATGGCAAATACCGGTCCACCGACCACCTCAATTTGTTTGCCGAGCAGCGTCGCGGGGATAGCGATGATCAGGCAGAACAAGACACCCTTCCAGCGCTCGCGTACGATATTCGCCAGTTGCATATGGGATTCCTTCTTTCTATTTCACGTTTGCGACGGTTTATGATAAGGCAACATTGAGTGCAACCTTGCGTAAACAACGACTAAGACGCCGCAATAGTTCTCAGGCAACAGCCGAATCACCCACCACGGAAAGCTGATTCGCGGCATAATTAACAACTGACATATGAGTGTGATAGAACAGTTGCGAGGCGCTATGGAAGAATCGATGCACGTTGGCGAGCAGGAGACGAGCCTACAGGACCAGTCCTACCACACCATTCGGCGCAAAATCGTCTACCTGGACTACAAGCCGGGCGAAAAGCTCGGCGTCAAACAGCTTTGCGACGACCTGGACATGGGTCGCACGCCCGTGCGCGAGGCTTTGGTTCGCTTGGCGCAGGAAGGCCTGGTGCGCACCGTGCCCCAAAGCGGCACCTATGTCTCGCCCATCAACCTCACCCTTGCCGAGAGTGCCTGCTACATTCGCGAGCACCTGGAAAAACAGGTGATTGTAGAGTGCTGCGCCCGTGCCACCTCGGCAGGCATCGAGCAGCTCGACCGCGCCATCGCGCTGCAGGAAAAGGCCATGGCCGAAGAGGACCGCATCGGCTTCTTTTTGAGCGACAACCTCATGCATCACATGATTTTTAGCATCGCATGTCGCAGCACCGTGTGGTCGTGGCTCGAAGAGACCAATGCCGACCTTGAGCGCTTTCGCTGGCTGCGCGCTGCCACGCAGGTTCTCGACAATCAGGACATCGTGAACGAGCACAAGCAGATTCGCCGCGCTATCGCCGGTCGCGACCCTATCGAAGCGAGCTTTTTAGTCAGCAAGCACCTGCACATGATGTTCCGCAACCAGACCGAGGTCCTGGACCAATATCCCAAGTACTTCGAGACCAGCAAGCTCCGCTAACCTGCCAAAAAGGGACAGGTTTATTTTGGCAGGCTTTATCTGGCCAAACGCAAAAGGCCCGACTCCGCTTGATGTGGAGCCGGGCCTTGGTCGTTAGAACGGCGGAACCAACTACTCTACCGTGACGCTCTTTGCCAGGTTACGGGGCTGGTCGACGTCGCAACCGCGCAGGATGGCCACCTCGCGGGCGAGCAGCTGCAGCGGAACGCTCGCCGTGATGGGACTGAACACGTCGCGGACGGCCGGCACGCGAATGATGCAGTCAGCGATCTTGTTGATTTCCTCGTCGCCCTTGGTTGCAACGACGATAACCTTGGCGCCGCGCGCCTTGCACTCCATAAGGTTCGACACCGTCTTATCGTACGTTGCGCTCTTGGTGGCCACAGCGATGACAGGGAAGCCCGGGTCAATCAGCGCGATGGGGCCGTGCTTCATCTCACCGGCGGCGTAGGCCTCGGCGTGCAGGTAGCTGACCTCTTTGAGCTTGAGCGCGCCCTCGTAGGAGATAGCGGCACCCATGCCACGGCCCACGAACAGCGCCGACTGCGCGTCCTTGCACAGCAGGGCGGCCTCATGCACGGACTCGGTCTGGGTATCCAAAATCCACTGGATCTGCTCGGCCGTATCGGAAAGCTCGCGGAACAGCATACGCGCCTGCTTGGTGGTCAAGCGGTACTTGACCTGCGCCAACAGCAGAGCCAAAAGCGTCAGGCTCACGACCTGGCCGATAAAGCTCTTGGTCGAGGCGACCGCGATCTCCTTGTTGGCCTTGGTGTAGATAACGCCGTCGCTCTCACGCGCCACCGGGCTGCCCACCACGTTGGTGATGCCGAAGACCTTGGCGCCCTTGATGCGCGCGTCACGAATGGCGGCAAGGGTATCGGCCGTCTCGCCCGACTGGGACACGGCAACGACAAGCGTCGTCGGCGTAATGATGGGATTGCGATAGCGGAACTCGCTGGCCGCCTCAACCTCAGTAGGGATGCGAGCCCAGCCCTCGATAAGGTTCTTGGCAATGAGACCGGCATGGTAGCTGGTGCCGCAAGCGATCACGTAGACGCGGTCGATATCGTTGAGTTCCTCGAGCGAAAGGCCCAGCTCATCGATATCAAGCTCACCGGCGGGGGTCATGCGGCCCACCAGGGTATCGCGCACGACGCGCGGCTGCTCGTGAATCTCCTTGAGCATAAAGTCGGGGTAGCCGCCCTTTTCGGCCATGTCCAGATCCCAGTCGATATGGGTAACCTTAGGCTCAATCACATTGCCGGCCTCGTCGGTATACTCGACGCCTGCGGGCGTGAGCTTGGCAAACTGGCCGTCCTCGAGCACCACGACGTCGCGGGTTGCGTCGATGAGCGCGATGACATCGGAAGCAACATAAGAGCCGGTTTCGCCCGCGCCGACTACGATCGGGGAATCCTTGCGGGCCACGGCGATCACGCCGGGCTCGTCGGCGCACACGGCGGCCAAGCCATAGGCGCCCACCACGTGGGTGCAGGCCTCGCGCACGGAAGCCATCAGGTCGTGCGTCTCGGCATAGGCCTCTTCGATCAGATGCGCGAAGACCTCGGTATCGGTCTCGCTCTTAAAGTGATGGCCGCGGCCCTCCAGCTCTTCGCGCAGCTCGGCGAAGTTCTCGATGATGCCGTTGTGGACGATGGCGATACGGCCATCGCAGCTGGTGTGGGGATGGGCGTTAACGACGGAAGGCTTGCCGTGGGTAGCCCAGCGGGTGTGACCGATGCCGCAGGTAGCGTCGCTGTCGATGTTGGAAAGCTCGCTCTCCAGGCCCGCGACCTTGCCCACGCGACGGATGACGTCGAGGTGCGCCGCGGCGCCCTCGCCCACCTCGAGTGCGACGCCCGAGGAGTCATAGCCGCGATACTCCATACGTTTAAGACCCGTGACCAGGATGTTCTTTGCAATATCAGAGCCGGTGTAGCCGACGATTCCGCACATAGGATAAATCCCTTCGTCCGCGTGACTGCAAAACGTCCACGCACATGGGGCGCTGAGACGTATAACGTTCGAGTATTGTACTCACGCAGACGCAAGCTGATATACCAGAAGTGGTATCCCAACTTAGATACCACCCGATGCACACACGTCCAGCCGGTCCAAACCACCACAATGGGAACAGGCACCTTTGTGGTGGCTTGGTCTGGCAGCATCGTTTCCCCAGATAAAACCTGCCAAAATAAACCTGTCCCTAATTGGCAGGTTTTGCCACCCCAGGGGCGGGCGATGCTACAATCTGGCTTGTACTTGAAACGCATCAAAGGGGCCGCTATGGCAAAGGTTAAAATCAGCGACGTCGCGCGCGAAGCCGGGGTTTCGTTGGGCACAGTTTCCAACGCGCTCAACCATCCCGAAAAGTTGCGTCCCGAGACCCTCAAGCTCATTAACGAAACCATCAATCGACTGGGCTACCTGCCCAACCAAAGCGCTCGTCAGCTCGCGGGCGGTGCCACCAAGTCCTTTGGCCTGGTGCTCCCCCGTCTCGATCACGGTTTTTCGCTCCAAATCGCCAGCGGCGCCCACAACGAGGCCCGCAAGCACGGCTACGACCTGCTCATCGCCAACGCCGATAACGACGATATTCTCCAGGACCATTACCTGCGCTATTTTATGGGCACCCAGATGTCCGGCGTTATGGTTCAGCCCATGGCATCCCCCGACTGGCACCCCGCCATGACCAAGATGCCCGTGCCGATCGTCCATCTGGACATCCATTGCTCCGAGCCCGGCTACTACGTAGCGGCCGACAACGAGGCCCAGGGTCGCATCATTGCCGAACTCGCCATCGCCCGTGGCGCGCGCCATATTGTCGTCGTCGGCCGAGCAGCATTTATGCAACTCACCCTGCGCGTCCTTGGCATTCACAAGGCGCTCGCCCTACATCCCGACATCAAGATCGAAGTCATTGACGCCGGCGAGTGGAACACGGCGGCCGACGGCTATGGTATCGGCAACCAAATCGCCGAGCGTCCCGCCGACGAACGCCCCGATTTTGTCGTCGGTCTAACCGACGTGCTGGCCTCTGGCGTCGTTTCGGCACTGGTCGACAAGGGCATCTCTGTCCCCGGGCAAGTACGCGTAGCAGGCTGCGATGGTAACCCGCTCGCTTGGAGCGGATCGGTCCCGCTCACTACGGTAGCGCCCCCGGGCTACGAAATTGGCCGCAAGGGCGTCCAACTGCTGATGGAGCAAATCGAGAACAAGGCCCCGGCAAAGACCAAGCATATCCGCGTCGGCTCTGCAGCGCGCACCGTCACCGCAGTCACGGCCACCGAGAATATCAACCGCCAAGAACTGGTACGTCCGTTCCTACTGGAGCGCGCCAGCACCCAGGCAAGCACCCAGACCGACGCCACGGCCATCAACCTCGGCGCGTATCTATAGCACGCCCGCAAGTATGCTAAGTCGCCGCTTAAGCAAAAGGGGCCCGACCATTGCCGGGCCCCTTTTGCTTAAGCGCAAACGTGGGTAATTGCTCGTTTCAACACCGCAATTGTCTAGCGCACGGCCTTGACCACCGCCGTCAGATCGAACAGCGTATCGAGCACGGCCTCGCAGCCGTCCACCACGTCCTGCGGCAGCGGCACGATATCGGGGACGACACAGACGTGGCAACCGGCCGTAATGCCCGAGACGCAGCCGTTGCGCGAATCCTCGACCACGGCACACTCCTCGGGAGCAAAGCCCGCGCGCTCGCAGGCGAGCAGATACATCTCGGGGTCGGGCTTACCGTGCACGACGTCCTCGCCGCAGGTCACCGTCTCAAACTTGTCAAAAAGACCGACCATCTTAAGGTTGCGCTCGGCCGTAACGAGACGCGACGACGTCGCCAGGCCCACGTGATAGCCCGCAGCCAGCAGCTCGTCTATGCACTCGGCGGCACCGGCCTTAAGCTCCAAATCGGTCTTAACTATCTCGTCGCGAATCTCCTTGTGGCGATGATAGATCGCCTCAGCGGTTTCTCTGCTGCCGTAATGCGCCTCAAGAATGTCCATGACATCGGGCAGCGTGCGACCGATAAACTGATGGATCAGCGCATCATCAATCGCGACCCCAAGCTCGGCAGCGCCCGCTTTCCATGCCTTAATGCCCAAACGCTCGGTATCGACCAGCGTTCCGTCCATGTCAAAAATAACAGCCTTAATCATATCGGTCCCCTTCATCGGCTTGCGTTACCGCCACTCTACCGCACTTTACAAACTTGTATATAACGTATATAGCATATTGAACTTCCGTTACATAGATAGAAGTCTTATGGCGAGCTGCTCGGTAGGATTATAGTTTTCGACCGAGTACTCAACGGTAAGGAACGTTTCATGTTTTCAGATAGCACCGCGTCCACAAAGGAGCTTCAGGACAAACTCGCAGCGCTCGAGCAGCTGCTTTTGGCATACGGTCGCGTCGCCATCGGCTTTTCCGGCGGCGTCGACAGCAGCTTTTTGGCCGCGGTCTGCGCCCGTATCATGCCCGCCGACACGCTTCTCGTTCACCTCACCACGCCGCTCATCGGCACGCCCGAACAGACCTCGTTTGAGCGCTCCGTTGATGGACAAGCCAATGAGGGGCCGCATTTTAAGCTCCCCGTGCTCAATCTTTCGGTCGATCAGCTGCAGCTCCCCCAAGTAGCCTGCAACGATGCCAATCGCTGCTACCACTGCAAGCATGCCGGCTTTACCGCTATCGTCAACCACGCCAAGTCGCTCGGCTTTCTCACCGTCATCGATGGCAGCAACGCAAGCGACCGCGGCGATTATCGCCCCGGCATGCGCGCCGCCCAGGAGCTCGGCGTACGCTCCCCTCTCATGGAGGTCGGCTTTACCAAGGACGAAGAGCGCGAGCTGCTGCGCGTATGGGGCTATCCCGTTTGGAACCTGCCGGCGGGAGCCTGTCTTGCCACGCGCGTCCCCACGGGCGAGGAGCTTACGCGCGATAAGATCGATTTAATCCGTACCTGCGAGGACTACCTGCACGATCTTGACCTGGCGCAGGTTCGCGCGCGCTTGGTCGGCGGCTGCATGCATATCGAGGCCGTTCCCGCAGATATCACCAAGATTGCCGCTCTAGGCGGTAGTACCGTCGATGCCGAGGGCAAGACCCCGCTGCCCGCCGCCATCGAGTCCGCGCTGCGCGAGCTGGGCTGCGACCATATCTCCCCCGAGGTCACCCCCTACATCCACGGCAACATGAATCAGTAACCTGCCAAAAAGGGACAGGTTTATTTTGGCAGGTTTTATCTGGGGAAATATCGCGAGGCAGTCGCCCCTCTAGCGCCCATCTAACTTCGAGAGACACTAGAGGGGCGGTCCGGCTGCATCTACTTCTTCCGATATCGGCGATTGTGGCTCGTCGATGAACCCATTACCTCAATGAGTCCTTTATCTGCCATTTTTGGCAGATGGTAACGGACAGACGAAATTCTGACCCCCGATGCAACCGCTATTTCTCGCGCCGTCATATCCACTTCGGCGCTGAGAGCCTCCAGGATCCTATCCGCCGTCGAAGCTGACGATTCTCTGTTCATATCGATAATTTCATACGTGTCTTTGCCGCATTTTGACAGGACATGTTTATCCACAAGGTCCCCGCAGATCAGGCGAATGTCATCCGAATCCCACTTCAGGGCCTCTCGTATTTTTTGAACATCGCATACGCACCCATGCTCCCGCATAAACATGAGCAGTGTTTCCTCGCGATCCGTCAGCTCGGTGCCCACATGGCTCTGAATCCACGTGCGGTTTTCAGCAAGCTCCGCCCCGTGCCGGGAAAGCAGCACCGTAAACGAATCGGCCTTAACGATAAATTTCGGCCTGCCAAGCGAACGAGACTCCATCTCGCGAATCATAGCCGGGATACCAGATCCCTGGCTTTCCGCAACGGCCCCCTCGGCATGCTCTAACGGCGTCGCCCCCATTAGGCTCATGAGCTTTGAGTTTCGGCAGCGCGATTCCCCGTCTGCAAGATTGTCCACCGTCTTTCCGCCCCAAAGCCCGCCAGGGTTTTTGATCTCTATTCTGTCTGGATAGATATCGACACTCACGGCCTGCCCCACAAACATGGGCGAATATTCTCGATGGATGCAGGCATTTGCCAAGGCCTCGCGCAAAACCTCCTGGGGAACTTCCCAATCATCCCTTCTGCCAGCGCCTTGCACTATCGCCGCTTTGCGCAAGTTTCGTCCAATCGCGGCAAGGGCATCTTCGATGCAAGCCGGAATCGGGCCATCGCACAACTGGCGGTCAATAAACCGGGGTTGCCCGGGTGCAGATTTTTCCACATCGGAATGAACGGCGACATCGATCATCAGTTTGGGATAGAACTGCTGGGGGTAAATTCCCGCCGACAGAAGCCCCGCGAGCTTCACGGCACCATCCTTTGTAGTGATATTGAGTCTGACCAGCTGCTTTTCCAGCGTATCGGCCCCGCGCAAAACGCGCGGGGTCTGCAGCCGGCGATTTGCGATAATAGACCGCACGACATCTGGATCCAAATCCTCGACCGTTGCCTCCGAAACCACCGTGTCGTCTGCATCGCTCGGAAGCAACGCACTCTGCAGCTCATATAGCTCAGCGGGTGACATCTTGATATCTTTATCATCCACGCGCTTGTAGCTACCGTTCTGCACGCCGCGCGCGCCGATATAGCAAGGCTTCGCTTTAAGCTCAAGTTCAAAGATGCGCACCAGAAGCACCTGGAGCCCGTCGACCTCGCCTCGATCAAGCTCGTACCGCGGCGCATGGGTCACCACTGCCGCTGAGCCTCCGTCTCCGATACCCGAAACAAACTGATCGCGCACCCTATCGATAGCAAAGTTAGCCGAAGGAACAAATCCTTCGGCTTCGTTCAGGCCCAAAATAATGAGCCCACCCGCAGTGTTCGCAAAAGCGCTCACTGTCTCCCATACGTCTGCGCTCAATTTATTCGTGCAGGCTTTAACTTCTACCGATGCGTCATCAGTCCCTCGCCTGCGAAGGCGCTCAACGATAAGGCCAAGGGGTTCATCCAGCAGCATTGACATTCCGTCTCTCTAAAACGATAGATTTATCTCTCTAAAGTATAGTATATCTCTCTAACTTTAGAGAGATAAGCACCTTATTTTAGAGAGACATTTAGAGAGATGTATCGAATTCACTGTTAGATTGCCCAATGTTATCTCTTTAACTGACTTTCTCTTTATAGAGACATTTAGAGAGACGAGCGCGACCTCTCTAATCATGGGTTCTTCTTTTTAAAGTGCACACATCCTAACCGTGCCCTAAGTTGCGGTGAAATAGCTCACGATTAACCTACCAAAAAGGGACAGGCTTATTTTGGCAGGTTTTATCTGGAGAAACGCCGACTGATTCCATGTACACAACCGCCGCAGCTCCATATGAGGCAAATGAATCAGTAACGTCTATCCCAAATCTTGAGTATTTGTTCGACAGAACGGCCCCTGCCGGCTCCTGCTAGACTGGTAGATTCCCAACCGTCCATCCAGGAGCCGCAATGTCGCGCAAGTCCGCCTACAAGCAAGTACTTTCCATCGGCACCGCCGTGGTGCTGGGGTTTGCGTTGTTCACAGGGTCGCTCGACGGAGCACCCAAGTTGTTGTCGCCGCAAAGCGATGAGCAGGCGACGGCTCTGGCCGAAAAACAAAACGAGAGTCCCAGCCGCACCGACGACGAGGCAGACCTGGTTGCCCGGCTCGAATCGGGAACAGCAAGCTCCGAGGACTCCGGCGATGGCTCCGAATCCACCGCGACCAACACCAACGGCAACGTTGCCTCCGCGGACAGTGCCGCCACCCCCATCGACGAAGTGGAAAACCCAGATCTCAACCGCGCCCGCGGCGTATATCTCAGCAGCATTCCAGACTACGCCGGCAATCCCTACGTCGCCCTTCGCGCCGACAGCACGCACCCGCTCGGCATGCCGTCATTCACACTCGATGAATACGAACGCGCTGCAGAAGAGGGCTGCTTTAAGAAATTCTCCAAGCTCGACAGTATGGGCCGCACTCGCAAAGCGCTCGCCTGCGTGGGCCCCGACTCGCTCGGTCAAGGCAAGCGCGGCGATATCTCGCGCATCCATCCCGCCGGATGGCATCAGCAGCGCTACGACTTTATTCCGGGCCAGAGCCTCTACAACCGCTGCCACCTCATCGCCTGGTCGCTCTGCGGCGAAAACGCCAATCGCAAGGATCTCCTCACCGGCACGCGCTATCTCAACGAGACGGGCATGCTACCGTTTGAGGAGCAGATTCTCGACTACATCCGCGAAACGGGCAACCACGTGCTCTACCGCGTCACGCCTATGTATAACGAAGAGGAACTTGTCTGCCGCGGCGTGCGCCTTGAGGCGCAATCGGTCGAGGACCACGGCAAGACGCTGTGCTTCCACGTATACTGCTACAACCTGCAGCCGCATGTGCAGATCGACTACGCCACCGGCCGCAACCAGGCCGCCGGAGAGTAGGTTCAACCGGGGCCACGCCCGCATCGTTTGTCACCGACGCGCACGGGAGGCTAATTCTTGCCTCCTACGGCGCATTTCAGTGACATGGGGCCATCTCTTCAAGATACCCGTATTGTCGATAAGAGTAGAAGGCAAACGCCAGACAGGCAGCCAAAGCAGCAGAAGCCCTACATTAAATACGTGATTTATTCTTTGCAATCACAATCTCGATAAGTTAATCGAAGCAAAACAACGTAAAATGAAGGTAATTTTGCTTCAAAGTAATCAGGAGAAACTGTGACCAATCGCGTCAACAATTCACATATTAAAAAGGATTGTCCCACCCCCATCTATATGCAGGTGGTCGACTATCTGCGCGAGAACATCGCCTCAGGAGCTTGGGAGCAAGCATCCAAAATCCCGTCGGAAGTCGAGCTCATGAGTACGCTCGGCGTCAGCCGCGGCAGCATCAAAAAGGCCATTTCCAAGCTTGTTGATGAGGGCCTGCTTGAGCAAATTCAGGGAAAGGGAACTTACGTTAAGTCAAAAGACATCTCTTTCCCCCTTACAGAGGGTCTTATCTCTTTCTCCGAATCTCTAATCGAGCAAGGCCTTTCTTTCGAAACAAACATTCTCGATTGCGAAATTCGTAAGTCGGACGAAGATATTTCCAGACATCTCGGTATTGTCGAAGGTTCTGACTACCTTCATCTCGAGCGAGTGCGCAGCGTTGAGGGTGAACCTGTGATGTTCATCGAAAACAACATCAATATGGCGCTTGTCCCAGGTATTGAAACAGCCGACTTTGTTAACGAAGGTCTCTTTGCAATAATCGAGCGGCTCTCAGGCCACCAGATCGAATACTCAAAGACCTCCTTTGTGGCAAAGCTCGCGGACACCCAACGCGCGGATGCGCTCGGTCTCTCTACGCAGTCCCCGCTTCTTCAGCAGCTTCAAACAGTCTACTTGGACAATGACTCTGCAATTGAATATGCGCGCGTATGGCTTAAATCCAGCAGGTTCCAGCTTGGCACCGTTTTTCAGCGTCGTCATTAAAGCTCTTGAGAGCGGCGGCATTACGCCAAATATAATTCCAAAACGCAAAAAGGCGAACCCGTGGGTTCGCCTTTTTGTAGACGGTTTTAGTCCAGCGCGTCAAACAGCTCCGTAAGCAACGCTGCCCTGTCATCCGTAATCGCCAGGGCACTCGAAATGCCGGTGCCTTGCGCGCCAAGTCCAATCAAGCGACGAACATCGCCTCCACACCTGATTCCCGCTCCCTCCATGATAACGATGTCGGGATTGATGGACCGTACGGCAGCGATGGTCTCTGCGATGTAATCATCGCCGCTTGTATGGCCGGTTCCCACAAGGCTGCTCGGCTCGCAAAGAATCACGTCCGGATCCATCGCCGCAACCGCTTTGGACTCAGTCACGCTATCGGCTGCAACAATGGTTAGAATCTCAAGCTCACGAGCGCGATCGATCGTTGCCGCCAACTTATCAACGGTCAGGGGGTGTGCCGTGTGATTTAGAAAGACAGCTTGAACTCCCGCGCTCTTAAGCGACTCAAGAGGTGTCAGTCCCATTCCTTTTCCGTCACCGATAAGATCGGCATGCTGCGCTGTGGGAATTGCAAATTTCAAATCCTTCGCAACTGCGCAGAGCTCGGGAACGGGAGCAGTCCAAAAAATCGAATGATCTCGATCTTTTGCGATTTCATCCGTAAGATGAGCCGCTGCAATTGAATCGTCCGCAAGCAAATAGGTCTTAGGACTGACCGTGAAAAGTGGCAGTTTTAAATCGGAACGTTTCATGAGAACACGTCCTTTCCGACTAATACATGGCCTGCCATACCGAGCGATTTAGCCGTTGAAGCTAATCTCGATGCCGGTTTCCAGCTTGGGAAGCACGCTTGGTGTCACGAGAACCGTTCCAGGAAGCAGCTCTCGCTCGTCATCGAACGCAATGGTTAGATGACCGAGCCCTCCCATGTTCTCGTTCGCAGCTTCACCAAACTCCTTAATCGTGTAGACCTGATCGCCGATGGAAATGGTGCCGCCCTCAGCAAGCACGTTATCCTCCGTGGGAGTTCCATCGTGAACGACGCAGATGTCGCGCAACTCTGCAGGAGCGGTCGGGCCAAACAGGACCACCATTTTCTCGTTGAGAAGTTCCTCAACAAACGAGCCGATCTCAGTGACCTTAACCTTGTACATTTGATTTCTCCTATCTTTGTTACGCCGCAGGCGCAGTCATTGACCTGTCGATAACACGAATAGCCTGGGCAAAAGCATCGTGATAGCTTTCGTTGGCCAGATGGTCTAGGGCGGTCTCGATATTCAGCCCCAGCATCTCGCTCATCTCCGAAAACTCTGGTTTGAGGGAAAGCCCTTTGAGCTCATAGCAACCGTTAATCACGCCATCATGATCAGTCAGAATCATCACAAACGCCTTTCGGCTAAAACTCACCTTGCACATACCCGTGCCCAAGTATCCCTCATGATCGCGAGCGCGCTCATGGATAAGAATGCGCACCCTCTTCCAGTAGCGATACTGGGTGAATGTTCCTGCAAGCCATACGAGAATAAAGAAGGCTATTGTAATGAGCGCGTTGAGCATAGTGGGCCTTTCCCTCTTAAAGCTTCAGTTTACAGGCCAAAGGACAGTACGTAGGCAAGAATAATCTGAATCGGGGTGGTAATCAGCTTGCCAAACAGGAATGCAGGGTAACCGATTTCGATCGTCTCGGGCTTTGCCTCCATGAGAGTCATGCCAACGGGAGCAAAGTCGGAACCAACCTGGCAGTTGACGGCAAAGAAGCCGGGAAGGGCAAAGTTGGCGGGAATCGTGCCGTTGGCGATTTGGTTGCCAACAAGGACAGAAAGCACAGAAGCGATGATTGCGCCCGGGCAGATCAAAGGCGAAAGGAACGGGATTGAGCAGAACATGCCAATTGCCAGCATACCGGGCAGCGAGCCCGCAAGCGGAGTGAGAACGCCGGCGAGAACGTTCGCGAAACCCGTGTAGTTAATAATGCCGATCAACACCGAGACAAACGCCATAAAGGGGATGATGTTGCGGATAACATCGTTCACGGTATCGCGCGCAGCCTGGTAGATGATGCTGATAACGCGGCCGACACCGGTGCCGATCTTGGAGACAACGTCCATGAAGCCGTTAGACTCCTTGGATGCGAGCTCGGCACGTCCCTCAGCGATCTTGGCGTGGACGTTTTCCTTCGTCGTCTCCTCGTGTGCCTTCTCGGCCTTTACCGGCTCAGCGGGAACATCGGCCGCATCGGCAAGGACGATGCAATCGGGATTGACGTCAGATGCAAAGAGATCCTCGGTGATGAACTGGGCCAGAGGACCAGACGGAGAACCGGGCTTGATGTTCAGCGTCTTAAGGCCCATCTTGGGATAGGTGCCGCAGCGAGCCACGCCGGCGCAGTCGATGACAACGGCGCATGCCTGATCGGTCTCGATCGGGTCCTTAAACTGGTCGTGCGCCTCGGCGCCGGTAAGCTCCGCAATGCGAAGGGCGACCGGGCTGATGCCACCCAGGGTCACGCTCAGAACATAAGGCTTCTCGGCCGTGGGGGTAATGATGAGGGGACCGCCCCAACCGTTGCCGCCGTGGGACGCCTTTACGCTTTTGAATTCACTCATGATTTAGACTCTCCTTTTGCGCTGAACTACTAGGCGGCAAGCTTAGCTTCGTTGCGCTTCTTCATGATGAGGTACAGCTTCTCGGTGACAATGCCCTTGATCAGGCAGACGATTAGACCAACAATGAGGAAGCGGATAGCAAGCTCGGAGGAGTTCTTTCCCAGTGCCTCGTAGCCGGCCGAGATACCAAGCCAAACAAAGAGCTCGGAAGAGTTAGCGTGCGGGAAAAGGCCAACGATGGGGTGCATCATGGACACGACCGCATCGTAGAATGCGGGCTTGTAGTCCTCCTCGACAAACACACCAAAGGTGTATGCCATCGGATTGCAGAGGAAGAAAGTGCAAAGGAACGGGATGAGGGTATAGCGGAGAACTGCATACTTGGTGCACTTCTTCATGAACCCATAGACACGCTCCTCGCCGATCAGCTGGATGACTGCCTTGATCGTAAGGATCAGACAGATCAGCATTGGGATCATGCCCGTAATAAACGAGGCAAACTGATCACCAGCCGCATTAAACAGGCCGGTAAAGCCCTCCGCAAGGAAGATAAGGAAATCGTTTACTGCTCCCATTTTCATTCTCCTTAGTTAATGTTCGCTACTTCTATCGTTCTACCTGAGCGCCCCCTCCTCCTTTTCAATCAGCCATATACGCTCATGGTTGTCTACGGTTGTCTATATCTTACAAAGGGACCGCTCTTCGAGTTACCTTCTCGCATTCCTTTCGGTGAACGGTAGATTTTACAAGACAAACGGCTACGCGCTATTTAGCTCATAGATAATTTGGAGTGCCTCAAATATACGCATATACCTGCTAAAACGCGCGTCGTAGAGCTCATGGGCCCTGTCGTTTTTTTCAATGGAATCGAGTTTTCTGCAGACCCCTGCGGCAACCGCCGTCAAGTCTTGGCCGCAAGAAGCCGAGAGGGCCAGCAGCGCCGTGCCCTGACCGGCGCCGGAGGATTCCATCCGCACCATATCGACCCCCAACACGTTGGAGAGCGTTTGCGCCCAAAAATCGTTCTTGGCCCCTCCTCCAACGAGCCTGATGCTGCGCCACTCTTCCGAATGGTCCACGGACTCCTTGAGCTCCCTTAAGGCATACGCCGTGCCCTCCATCAGAGCCCTTTCGAGCTCGGAACGAGTCGTGTCAAGATCAAGCCCCAGAAAGGCACCGCGTACCGACGGGCAACCGTGCAGGACTTTTTCTCCCGATAGATGGGGGTAGAACATGAGATCCCTCATGTCGTAGAAGGGGTCCTCGACGGCCTTGTCCTCCAAATCGTAGGACTCACTGCTTAGAATCTGCCCGTACCACCATTCCTTGGCACCGCCGCACGATCTGATACTCAGCTGAATTTGGGTCTTAAGGGTATTTCCCCACTTGAACAACACGGGCTTGCCAACAGCCGGAAGGTCAACTCCCTCAGATGAATACATCAGCACGCCGCTTGTTCCAAGTGAGATGGTGGGGACGCCCTCCAAAAGGCATCCCGTGCAGATCGCTGCCGCGGGATTGTCGCCCGTTCCCCTCACGATCATGGCACCTGCGGGAATTCCCGTCTCGCTTGAAGCTCTCTCAACCACGGTCCCAATTACGGCATCAGAAGGCTCGACAACGGGAAGCAACGACTCGGGGATTCCGAAATGCTCGCAGACCTCACCGATCCAAGCTTGCCTCTCGTTATCGTAGAGCCCTGTTGTCGAAGCCCCGCAATAGTCCGTACCAGCACGCCCGCCAAACTTGAGAGCAATCCAATCTGAAACCGAAAGAAACACTTCGCTCTTTGAAAGGCCCTCAGGATTATTCTTAGCTATCCATGCAAGGTTAATCGCCGGAACCCCAGTCGAAAGAAAGCTGGCGACCCTAGGATAGCCCGCAGACAGCGCCCACTGCTTCTCGGTAAAGACGGCGTCAATCGTGCGCTGGTCGTTCCACATTATGGCGGGACACGTTGGCACCCCATCGGCATCGATCAAGACCGTCGTGTGCATCTGCCCGGTAGCGCCAACGCCTTTTATTAGAGACAGGTCAACTTTCTCTCCAAGCAGGGAGCATGCAGAGCAAATGGCGATCCACCATGTCTCGGGATTGATTTCCCGCCAACCGGGATGAGGCTCAGAGCACTCGTAAGCCTCGCTCGCAGTCGCGACAACTTTTCCGCCTTCATCAATGCACGTGAGCTTCACCGATGACGTGCCCACATCGACACCAAGGTAGAGCGCACCCATTATCGCCTCATCCATGTTCGTAATTCCGCGCTACTCAGCGATGCCGTTGATGGCGCGCGTCGTCTTGTAAGCAACGTCCGCAACTGCCTTACGTGTATCAATCAGTACCTTGGCGAGATTATGCTCGTTGTTGTTTGCCTCGTACGCCTTGCCAACCGTCGTGATGTAGGCCTTGCGCAGGTCGCTTGCGATGTTGATCTTGGACATCTTGTGTGGCTGCATAGCGTGGATGGTCTCATAGGGAATGCCCGAGCCACCATGAAGAACGAGGGGACACGGAGACACCTCGGCAAGCTTCTCAAGCAGCGGCAAATCGATGCGCGGCGTATCCTCAAGGCCGTGAACGTTGCCGATAGACACGGCCAACAGGTCGCAGCCCGTGCGCTCCACAAACTCGCAAACCTGATCGGGGTCGGTCTTAAGATCCGCCTCGGAAACATGATCGTCTTCTTTGCCCTTGATGGCACCGAGCTCAGCCTCAACGGGCACGCCGTAGCAATGGCAGTAGTCAACTGCCTGGCGCGAGAAGCGAATGTTCTCCTCAAAGGGCAACGCGGCACCGTCGATCATAACGGAGGTAAAGCCGGCCTGAACCGCCTGTCGAACATCCTCGAGCGTCTTGCCGTGGTCAAGATGCAGACACGTGGGAACGATATAGTCCTCCGCCGCGCGTTTAACGATAGAGGCGATCATGCCGTAATCGGAAAGCTTAACGTTGGTAGGGGCGATCTGGAGGATGCCCGGCATGCCGGCCCTCTGCAATCCATCCAGGATACCTAAGGTCATCTCCATGTTCGTCGTGTTATATGCGGGAAGGAGCCATCCATTCTTGCGTGCAATCTGGATCAGCTCAGTCGAAGTTACAACTGCCATGATTCCTCCAACCGGGTTACGGCAATTCGAGTTGAGTTTTCGTTCCAGATACTTATATAGACGTCTATGTACCTGTTTATAGACGACTATATACCTTTTTGATTTACGCGCAAAGCACTAAATGCCTCGAATCGAAAAAAGGGGCTGCCGAGAAGCACTCGACAGCCCCTTTCATTTGGCATGCTTACCCCAACGCCCCATTTGCCAGCATATCGGTAACGTCGTTTAGGCTCGAAACTATTGCCGTGGCCAATCTTTCCATCTCATCTGTTGGCTCAGAGAGATCGGGGACCATGACAGTGCAAAATCCTCCTGCAAATCCCGCGCGCACCCCGTTATAGGAATCCTCTAAAACGAGGGATTTCTGCGGTGAAGCTCCTAGCTCATCCGCCGCTTTCAAAAAGACGTCTGGGTAAGGCTTGGCGTGTTCGACCTCAACACCAGAGACGATCGAATCGAAATAAGGGAGTATTCCTCCCCTTATCAAATTTGCCTCGATCATTTTTCTGCTCGATGATGAAGCAACTGCCATCGGAATTCCCTCAGCCTGAAGATAGTCGAGAAGCCGATCTAATCCGAGTTTCTTCTCTGCGCCCTGAGCCAGCGCTTCATGCGCTATTTCGTAAAAACGGTCAACAAACGCTTGAGAATCGACCTCATCGCCATACCACTCGCGAATAATGGACACCGCTTCCGATCCATTGGTGCCACGCATGGCGTCCGCAAGGCCCTCTTTGCATTCAACCTCAAACTCAATTGCGGTTTTGGGCCAGCAGGAAGCCCAAATCGGCTCAGTATCGAACATGAGCCCGTCCATATCGAAGATAACCGCCTCGAACATATTGTCTCCTTGTTCAAGTAGACGTCTATATACGTATATTCTATCAAAGGAGGTCTTTTTTTCTTTCACGGCAGCATGAAAAGGAGTCCGTCCCAATAAAAGCCGACAGGCGCCTCGTCTGCCAAAAAACACCACGATGGAGGCTGTCCCCATCGTGGTGGTTGCCTTACGTCGATTTACTTAGCGCGGCCCCGGGGATCAAAAAGGGCCGCCCCGGTTACCCAGGGCGGCCTTTTCGTCAGCACCTACATTGCAGGCAAAATCACACGCTACTTGGCGCGACCCTCCTCATAGCGCTCGACCAGCTTGGCCTGAACGTCATAGGGCACCTGCTCGTAGCCGGCGGGCTTCATGGTAAAGTCACCCGTGCCGCGCGTGATAGAGCGCAGGCGCGTCGAGTAATCCGTCAGCTCGGCGAGAGGTGCCTGCGCGATAACCACGGTGTCTCCGCGCTCATCGGTCTCCATGCCTGTCACGCGACCGCGCGAGGCCGAGATGTCGCCCATCACGGCGCCGGCGTAGCTCTCGGGAATAGTCACCGTGATTTCCTCGATGGGCTCCAGCACCACCGGGTCGGCATCGGCACATGCCTTGCGCAGGCCGATGCGAGCCGCCGCGCGGAACGCCATCTCGTTGGAGTCGACGCTGTGATACGAGCCGTCGTACACAGCCACGCGAATGCCCGTGAGCGGATAGCCGGCAATGATGCCGTCCTTCATGGTCTCCTGGACGCCCTTGTCCACGGCGGGGATCAGCGAGCGCGGAATGCGGCCGCCCACGACCTCGTCCACAAACTCATAGCCATCACTCGTGCCGTCGGGCCCAATGAGCGGCTCCACGCGCAGCCAGCAGTCGCCGTACTGACCGGCGCCGCCGGTCTGCTTCTTATGGCGGCCCTGGGCACTTGCCGTACGGCGAATGGTCTCGCGATACGGAATGCGGATCGGCACGCTCTTGGCTACGACCTTGGTGCGATCCTCCAAACGATTGAGCAGCACCGAAACCTGCGCCTCACCAACGGCGGAGATAATGGTCTGGCCGGTCTCCTCGTCGCGGTCGATGCTCATGGTCGGATCGGCCTTGCAGGCCTTCTCGATAAACGTGTAGAGCTTCTCTTCGT
This sequence comes from Collinsella sp. AF28-5AC, assembly GCF_003457875.1. Taxonomy (NCBI): domain Bacteria; kingdom Bacillati; phylum Actinomycetota; class Coriobacteriia; order Coriobacteriales; family Coriobacteriaceae; genus Collinsella; species Collinsella sp. AF28-5AC. The sequence goes on from NZ_QRTA01000011.1 coordinate 44,873, forward strand.
CGCCGCGATTCTCGGCCTCGATGGCAATGCGGTACTGCGAGTTGGGGAACTTAAACGCCGCAGCCTCGACCTTGCCGGTAATCGAGAGCGTATCGCCCGTCTCGGCCGCCAGCTTGGGTGCCACGATAATGTCGCCGGCATAGGCGTGACCGACCTCGGTCATGTCGCGGCCGCACATCACATACAGGTGAGCCAGACGGTCGCCCTTGCGGGTACGCGCGTTGATCAGCTCAAGACCCGGCTCAAGCGTACCCGTCAGCACCTTGATAAAGCTGATGCGACCCTGCTGCGGATCGGCCAGGGTCTTAAACACAAACGCCACCGGACGGTCATCGTCGCTCGAAATCTTGAGCGAATCGCCGTCGATAAGCGGCATCTCGCCGTAGTCGGTCGGCGCCGGGAAGTACGTCGCGATGTCGTCCATCAGCGAGTTGACGCCCTGCTCCTTAATGCAATCGCCCGCAAAGACCGGCACAAAGATGCGCTCGGCAATCGCCTTCGACAGCAAGCCCTCAAGCTCCTCCTGCGTCAGTGTCTCCTCGCCTTCCAGGTACTTCATCATCAGCTCATCGTCGGCCTCGGCCACCAACTCGCACAGATGGTCATGGGCCTCCTCGGCCTGGGCACGATACTCCTCGGGAATCTCCGACTCAACGGCTTCGGTGCCGTTGCAATGGCGCGCCTTCATGCGCACCAGGTCGATGATGCCGTCAAAGTCCTCGCCCTCGCCCCAGGGAAGGGTCACGGCGCCCAGGCGCGTGCCAAAGCGCTCCTGCAGCAGGTCCATCGTGGTCGCAAAGCTGGCCTCGGAGCGCGACAGGCGGTTTACGAACACCGCACGCGCCAGGCGCAGGTCCTCGGCGGCATACCAGAGCTTAACCGTCGTAGGCTGCGGGCCGGCCTCGGCGTCGACCACAAACAGAGCCGTCTCGCAGACGCTCATCGCGGCAAAGGCGTCGCCGATAAAATCGGGGTAGCACGGGGCATCGAGCACATTGATGCGCGCGCCCTTCCAGTCGATTGGCGCAATGGTCGTCGAGATGGAGAATGAACGCTTGACCTCTTCAGGGTCATAGTCGAGCGTAGGCTTGGTGCCGTCGTGGCCGCCCAGGCGGGCGGTCTTGCCGGAAAGGTGGAGCATGGCTTCGGCGAGTGAAGTCTTGCCCACCCCGCCTTGGCCTACGAGCACCACGTTCCTTACGTTACCGGTCTTGGGAGCACCCATGATGACCTCCTTGCAGGGCCGCGCGCAATGCGCGACGCCAACGGGGAGAGTTCGCGGTCGGTGCCATCCCGGGAGCAGCATGGTCGGCAGCCGAGCCGACTCACCCTCCAAATGTCCTATGCCACCACCCTACCCTCACGGGCGGCTGTCCATGCATACCTTTCGGCGCACGTATGAATACAGGCGGCGAGAGGAAGAGACAAGCTTGTGAGGCGATTATTGAACCCCGTCGATGCAAACAAAAAGCCGCCACAGACCGTAAGACCTGCGGCGGCTTCGCCTCAATTAATAGTTGAGTAAATACCTGAGCCTATCCCTCGATACGGCTCAAGAACTCACGCGTGCGCTGCTCGCGCGGATGGTCGATAACCTGCTCGGCAGGACCCTCCTCGACAATACGACCGCCATCCATAAAGACCACGCGGTCGGCAACATCGCGCGCAAACTGCATTGCGTGGGTCACGATCACCATCGTCATATTCTGCGCAGCGAGGTCCTTAATGACACGCAGCACCTCGGCCGTCAGCTCGGGGTCGAGCGCCGAGGTCGGCTCGTCAAAGAACAGGATCTCCGGGTCGAGCGCTAGGGCGCGGGCAATACTCACGCGCTGCTGCTGACCGCCCGAAAGCTCACACGGCACCTTGTTCTCGTTGCCCGTCAGCCCCATTTGCGTAATCAGCTCGTGGGCGCGGGCTTCCGCCTGCTCGCGCGGACGCTTGAGCACGCGAATCGGCGCATCGGTGATGTTTTTCATCACGGTATAGTGCGGAAACAGATTGTAGTTCTGAAACACCAGGCCAAATCGCGAGCGCGCCTGTTTGGGCACGTCGCCTTTCGCATATACCGCACCCAGCCCCGCATCCGTCGCAACGGCAAGGTCTCCAAACGAGAGCGAGCCTCCGTCGAGTGTCTCGAGCAGCGTGGCACACCGCAGCAGCGTGGACTTGCCGCCACCCGAAGGTCCGATAATCGCCACGACCTCGCCACGCTTCACCTCAAGCGAGATATCCTTGAGCACCTCATTGCCGCCAAACGCCTTACGCGCGTTCGATATATTCATTACCGAATTAATCATGGTAGTAATCCAATTTTTTCTCGGCAGCGCCCAGCAGCATCTCGACGACGAAGTTAAAGACCCAGTAGATCAGCGCCGCGATTGCAAACGGCACCATGCTCACCTGCGAGGCGACCAGCGCCTTGGCCGTCGAGAACATCTCACCCACGCCAATGGCAAACGCCAGCGACGTGTCCTTGACCAGTGTGATGATCTCGTTGCCCATCGCCGGCAGAATACGCTTGGTGACCTGCGGCATCACGATATACAGAAACGTCTGCATGCGCGAGTAGCCCAGCACCTCGGCGGCCTCATATTGACCGCGCGGAATGGACTGCAGGCCCGATCGATAGATCTCGGCAAAATAGCCGGCGTAGTTGATGATGAACGCCACGACGCACGCCGTCCACTTGGAATCGGGCGTGAGCGAAATGCCAAACACGTAGTACGGGGCAAAGTAGATGGCAAACATCTGCAGCATGAGCGGCGTGCCGCGCATGACCGAGATATAGATGCGCGCGATCCAGCGAAGCGGCGCGATTTTGCTCATGCGCATAAACGCCACGGGGATTCCCAGCGGAATCGACCCCAACAGCGTCAGCACAAACAACTGCAAACTGACCAAGAAACCCTGGCCAAGCATCTGTATCATGACCTGAATAGACATTACTTGAGCACCCAATTATCGAAAGATAGACCATAGCTTGAATACTTGTCGCACAGGTCCTTAACCGTGCCGTCCTCGTAGAGCGCCTTGAGCGACTCGGTCACGGCGTCGGCCGACTTGGTGTCGCCCTTCTTAAAGCCGACGGCGTAGTGCTCGCTGGACAGCGGCTCATCAAGCTGCGTATAGGCATCGGGCTTGGCGGCAAGCTGATACTGGGCAATCGAAAGGTCGCAAGCCACGGCATCGACCGCGCCGCTCTCGAGCTGCATAAAGGCCGTGTTGTACTCGCCGATCGTGTCGAGCGTGGCAAACGTCGCCGCCAGATCCTTCTGGTCACCCTCAAGCACGTCCTGCGCAGCGGAATCAGTCTGGGTAATCACAGTCTTGCCGGCAAGATCGTCCCAGCCCTTGATGCCCGCATCTTTCTTTACCACCAGCACCTGCTCGTTGAGCATGTACGGCTCGGAGAACGTGTAGTCGTCCTCACGGCCCTCCATGGTAAAGCCGTTCCAGATGCAGTTGATGGCGCCCGAGTTAAGCAGCGTATCCTTGGCGTCCCAGTCGATGGCCTCGTATTTGACCTCCCAGCCCTGCTTATCGGCAACAGCCTTGGCCAGATCGAGATCAAAGCCGGTGTACTCGCCATCGTCGCCCACAAAGCCGTACGGAGGATAGGACTTATCAAAGCCCACCACGAGCTTCTTGGACTCCGCAGCGCCCTTCACGTCCTTGGCTGCAGCGGAACCCTTATCGGCACCACCGCCGCAACCGACAAGACCAAGGCCAAGCACCATGGCGAGCGAGCCGGCTAGACCAACAAACTGACGACGAGACATATCGGTATTCATGGTGTTCCCCCTTGGTAGCACTTTAGTTAGGTAAAGTGAGTCATGTAACGTTCAGAATCATACACTTTAGCGTGATAGAGCACAAGGCGAGTTTGCCCGCCGCGTGAGGGGTGTGGGGGTTAAGTTTCCTGCTCTACAGTCCTGCTCACGACGGAGGCCACATTAAGTGGCCTCCTGTTCGTGCGGAACTCGCGATAAACTTAACCCCCACACCCCTCACGCGGCGGGCAACCGTCGTTGGGCTTATCACTGACACGAATAAACCGCTTGCATATCGTCTGCTGGCTTGGCACGGTACAATACTTGCAGCTTTAATTCATGAATAAGTGGAGTTATTGATGGCAGAATCTCGTGCGGAGCGTAGGGCTCGTCGTGCTTTGGTGGAGGCGGTTGAGGGGTCGAAGGAGGAGAAATCTTCTTCGAAATCCAAGTCTTCTAAAGCTGCAAAAAGCAAATCGACCAAGAACAGGGCTAAGGCCAAGCGTCCCGGCTCTCGTCGGAGCGAGGATAAGGCTTCTCAGACTCGCTCCAAGCGCCCGTATAAGAATCCGGCTCCGTCTGCGCGCAAGACCGTTGATTCCAAGTCTCCTTGTTCCATCATGAAAGATTGCGGTGGGTGTACGGCGCTCAATCGTCCTTATAAGAAGCAGCTCGCCGCCAAGCAGGCCGCCATGGAGGAGCTTTTTGCTGCTCTTTGCGAGCGCGAGGGTATCAGCGTCGACCCCATTCGCGGTATGGGAGTCACCCTGGGCGACCCGGGCAAATATCCTGCGCCGCGTGGCTTTCGTCATAAGGCTGCCACTCCCTTTGCTCCCGGTAAGGAGGACGCCGTCCGTTGCGGTTTCTTTGAGCGCGGCACGCACAAGATCGTTGCCGTACCCGAATGCCCCGTCGAGGCACCGGGCGCCCGTCAGATTCTCAACGGCATCGCACGCGAAGCTGAGCGGCTGCATATTCCCGCCTTTAATGAGGACAAGCATCTGGGCTTGCTCCGCTATGCCGTCGTCCGCTGCGGTTGGCGTACCGACCAGGTCATGGTTACGCTCGTGACCGCCCAGCGTGACTTACCGCATGCGCAGGAGTTCTTTGAGGCTGTCGCCGCGCTCAATCCGCACATCGTCACCGTCGCCCAAAACATCAACGGACGTCCCGGCAACGCCATCCTCGGCGAGGAAACCCGCATTGTATATGGCGCCGAGTGCATGCGCGACCAGCTGCTCGGTTGCGAATTCGATATCTCCCCCACCGCGTTTTATCAGACCAACCCGCAACAGACCGAGCTGCTCTATCAGCTCGCTATCGACGGCATGGATTTGCACCAGGGCGATGTGCTCATGGACGCCTACTGTGGCAGCGGTACCATCGGTCTTTGCGCAGCTAAAGATGCCCAGAACAAGGGTATCGGCATTATGCTGCTCGGCGTTGAGCGCAACCCGGCGGGCATTGCCGACGCACGTCGCAATGCCGAGCTCAACGGCCTCACCCGCAGCGCTTGGTTTATGGCCGACGACGCCACCGACTACATCCTGGATGCCGCCGACAACAACGAACGCGTCGACGTTCTTTCCATCGACCCGCCGCGCGCCGGCTCCACGCCCGAGTTCCTCGAAGCTGCCTGCGCACTTAAGCCGCGCCGCATCACCTATATCAGCTGCAACCCCGTGACCCAAGAGCGCGACCTGCACCAGCTCCTCGACGGAGGCTATCGCCTGCTCAAGATCACGCCCGTCGACATGTTCCCTCACACCGACCACACCGAAACCGTAGCGGTCCTCGAACGCCGCTAACCAACCTCAGTAGATTTTTGGGACAAGAAAGGGGGCGACCCGTCTGGGCCGCCCCCTTCGCTTGGTTTATAAACTCCGCTACATCCCATTGCGCAGATCGCACACGCCGGCTGCCGCCATCTCGCGCAGCAGCGTCTCGCGGTCGCGCGTCACGATCAAATCCAGCGGGAAGTGAATCTCGTCGAGCATCTTGCGCGCGTGATCGAGCTTGCCAATGGCCATGCCAATGTGGGCATCGGTTGACACGCCAATGCCCACGCCCAGCTCGGCGCAGCGCTCGGCGATCTTGCGGCATACGGCCCAATGCTCAGTGTCGACACCGTGTTCAAGACTATGGTTGTTGATCTCGATAATCTTGTGCTTGGCCTTAGCTGCCAACAGCACCTCGTCGATATCGAACGGCACGCCCGAACGCCCCGTGTGACCCAGCATGAACACCTTGGGGTGCTCCAGGGCATTGATATACATCTCGGTCGTCTGGGCCAGCGTCGCGCCTTCAGCAATCTGCGAATTATGCACGCTCGCAACCAAATAATCCAAATTACGCGTAACCAAATCGAACAGCGAATGCTGACGGCTGTACGAATCGCCGGCAATATCGAGCGTGACAGGAGTGTCCTCGCCAAACAGGCTTCCGTCCAGCGAAACGATATCGGCCTCGGCACCACGCAGCACCAGCACGCCGCTCCAAATGCGCGGCCAGATATCCTGGTTGATAAAGAACTGGTAACTGCGCAGGTCATTGGGGCAAGCCGTAACCATAGAGCTCAAATGGTCGGCAGATCCGAGCACCTGCAGACCACGCTCTGCCGCCCAGTACACATTCTCCTCAATGGTCGAATATGCATGCGCAGAGAACATCGTATGGGTATGAATGTCACAAGAAAGCAGGTAGGGCATCAGGTCTCCTTATCTGGCACGGCCGTCGCTTATATTCATTGTACGCATAGCCTTCGATAGTCGTAAAACCACTCCATCCCAAAGACACAACGTCCATGACAACGGGGTCCGGCTTAACACCAAACCCCGTTTCACGTAAAACATTGTAGGCAGATCGCTTTGCTTTTAACGATACTCGTCCGCCAACTGTTTCCAAGCGGGTAGCGAATTGACAATCGTTTCGTAACTCACGCAATAGCCCAGGCGGAACCAACCCGGCATACCAAAGCTGTCCGAGGGAACCGCAAGCAACTCATACTTCTTTGCGCGCTCGCAAAACGCATTCGCATCGGGCTCCAACGCTTTCACCCATAGGTAGAACGCGCCATCCGGCTCAACATAGGTGTAGCCATACTCCGCTAGTGCGTCGGTAAGCGCGGTGCGGTTGCGTGCATAGGCCTCAACGTCACTCGGCTCATCGATGCAGTCGATAATTACGCGCTGGAAGAGTGCCGGTGCGCATACAAAACCCAGCGTACGGGCAGCACCCGCAACAGCCGGCATCAGACGGGCGGCCTGCGGATTGGTGTTGGGAACCAAGATCCACCCCACGCGCTCACCCGGCAGCGACAGCGACTTGGAATACGAGTAGCACACGATGGTGTGCTCGTAAATCGAGGGCACCCAAGGCACCTCGGCACCGTACACGATTTCGCGGTACGGCTCATCCGAGATGAGCATAATCGGATTCTCGGGATCGCGCTGAGCGTTGGCCTCGCGCAGAACGTTGGCCAGTCGCGTCAGCGTGTCGCATGTATATACGGCACCGGTCGGATTGTTGGGAGAGTCGATGATGACGGCCGCCGTCTTATCGCTGATCGCCTTGAGCACGTTGTCCACGCTCAGCTGGAACGTATCTTCATCGGCGAGCGCCTCAACACACGTACAGCCGGCCTTCTCAATCCAAACGCGATACTCCGGAAAGTACGGGGCGATAACAATAACCTCGTCGCCCGGGTTCGTAACGGCGTTGAGCGTGCAGGTGAGCGAAGCCGCGGCACCCACCGTCATAAAGACGTCTTTGCCCTCATAGCTCGTGCCAAAGCGGCGGTTGAGCGATTCGGCCACAGCGGCACGACATTGCGGCAGGCCCGGTGCGGGCGTGTAGCCGTGCAGCTGGTCGCTCGGCAGCTCCAGGGCCTTCTTAATCGACTCAGCCACGGCAGCGGGCGCCGGAACACTCGGGTTGCCCAGCGAAAAATCGAATACGTTTTCCGCACCGATCTGCGCCTTGCGCTCAAGGCCATAGCTAAAAATCTCACGGATGATGGAGCTTTCCGCACCGCGAGCATACATAGTTTCGTTGATCATCTGTTCCCCTTTCACATAGGCGCTATTGTACGCTTTAGCCGAGCAAAGTGCCGCAGCAATGTTGATTGGGGACAGACTTAAATGCGTGAAAACGCTCATTTAAGTCTGTCCCCAATCAACAGACGGCCCCATATCGCTCAAAAGAAAAAGCCCCCGCAGGTTTCCCCGCAGAGGCTTTCGCCACAAAGACTATTTGTCGGCGTCGGTGTCGGCATCGGCATCGACGACGGCATGGTCATCGTCAGCATCATCGGATGCGGCTTCGGCATCCTCCTGCATGGCCGCCTGCGCAAAGGCCGCGGCATCAGCCGCCAGCTCCTCCTCGCTCATGCGAGGCGCGCGCTTCTTGGTCGGCATGCCGGCCGCCTTGGCATTGCGCTCCTCCTTGGCCGCCAGGATATCGCCCTCGCGCTCAAGGTACGCATCCCACTCGTTGTCGAGCAGGGCGTTCACGGCGTCGCCTTCGACGGTCTCGCGCTCAAGCAGCACCTTCGCCATCAGATCGAGCTGATCGCGACGGGCATCCAAAATCTCGACCGCACGACGATGGGCTTCGCGCATGATGCGCTGAACCTCGATATCGATGCGGCGTGCCGTCTCCTCGGAGTAATCCTGGTGATCGGCGTAATCGCGACCAAGGAACACCTGATGCTGCGCCTCGCCAAACACTTGCGTGCCCAGCTCCTCGCTCATACCCAGGCGCGTGACCATCTCGCGCGCCATCTTGGTCGCGCGCTCCAGGTCGTTGCTCGCGCCCGACGTGATGTCGTCGCACATGAGCTCCTCGGCAACGCGACCGCCCAAGAACACGGCAAGCTCGTCGAGCATCTCGTTCTTGGTCTTGAGGAAGTGATCCTCCTGCGGAAGCTGCAGCGTGTAACCCAGAGCCTGGCCGCGGCTGACAATCGAAATCTTGTGAACCGGATCGGAGTGCTCCAGGATGTGGCCCACCAGGGCATGGCCGCTCTCGTGGTAGGCAATCGTAGTGCGCTCGGCTTCGGTCATCACGCGACCCTTGCGCTGCGGTCCGGCAATCACGCGCTCCATCGACTCCTCGACCTCGTCCATCGAGATCACGGAACGATGGCGGCGAGCAGCCAGCAGCGCAGACTCGTTGAGCAGATTTGCCAGATCGGCACCGGTAAAGCCAACGGTCATCTGGGCGAGCTTCTCAAACTTAACGTCCTCGTCCATCGGCTTGTTCTCGGCATGCACGCGCAAGATCTGCTCGCGGCCCTTCACATCCGGACGGTCGACCGTAACCTGACGGTCAAAACGGCCGGGACGCAGCAATGCCGGATCCAGGATGTCAGGACGGTTGGTCGCAGCGATCAGGATGACCGACTCGCTCTCCTCAAAACCGTCCATCTCGACCAACAGCTGGTTGAGCGTCTGCTCGCGCTCGTCGTGACCGCCGCCCAAGCCGGCTCCGCGCTGACGTCCCACGGCGTCGATCTCATCGATGAAGATGATCGACGGGGCCTGGGACTTGGCCTCCTTAAAGAGGTCACGCACACGGCTGGCGCCGACACCTACGAACATCTCGACAAAGTCGGAACCCGAGATGCTAAAGAACGGCACGCCCGCCTCGCCGGCAACAGCCTTGGCCAGCAGCGTTTTACCGGTGCCCGGAGGGCCAACCAGCAACACGCCACGCGGGATCTTGGCGCCCAGCTTGCGATAGCGATCCGGATCGCTCAAAAAGTCACGGATCTCCTCGAGCTCCTCGACTGCCTCGTCCACGCCGGCAACGTCTTCAAACTTGACCTTGGGGCGTGTGGCCTCGTTGGTCTTGGCGTTGGTCTTGCCAAACTGCATGTTCCTGTTGTTGGCGCCCATCATCTGGCGCATAAAGTAGAACATGATGGCGATAAGGGCGATCGTCGGAAGCACACTCATCGCCAAGTCGCCCCAAAAATCGGGATCGTTGGTGTTGACGATGTACTTGGTATCGGGGTGCTCCGCCATGAGCTCGGCAAGCGAATCGGAGCCGACATAGGTCGAAGAGAAGCTCTTGAGCTCGCTCGTATCGCCCTTGTCCTTCTTCGTCTTCCAGTAATGACCCGTCACGCTTCCGTCTTGAACCGTATAGGTCAGATCTTCGACGCGATCCTGCTTGATGGCGCTCACCATCTCGCTCGTCGCGAGCTTAACGGTATTGCTGGAATTGGCAAAGCCGGAGCCCATGTTAAAGAAGGCGTAGCCCAGAAGCGCGCAAGCCAAAATAAAATACAGCCAGCCCGTACGCGTGGGCTTCTTGCCTCCGGGCATCCCCGGGATCTTTGGGTCCCGGGGAGTCTGGGAATTGTTATCGTTACGGTCGTCGGGCATCTTACGAATAAACCTCCGGTTTCAAAATGCCCAGATACGGAAGGTTACGATAGCGCTCGGCATAGTCGAGGCCGTAGCCCACCACAAAGGCATCGGGGCAATGGGTTCCAACATACTTGGGCGTGATGGCCGAGACGCGGTCCTCAACGTCCTTCCACAGGAAGGCGGCGACCTCCAGAGAAGCGGGCTTGCGGCTCTCGAGGTTCTTCATCAGATACTTGAGCGTCAGGCCCGAGTCCAGAATGTCCTCGACGATCAGCACGTCGCGACCGCGGATGTCGATATCCAGGTCCTTAATGATACGCACGATACCCGAGGACTTCACACCGTCGCCATAGCTCGAAACAGCCATGAAATCGATGTTGGTCGGCAGCTCGATCTTACGCATCAGGTCGCCCATAAAGACCACGGCGCCGCGCAGGACCGCAATCAGCACCAGATCCTTACCCGCGTAGTCGCGAGTAATCTCCTCGCCCAGGCGAGAGACGATACCGTCGATATCCTCCTGCGTGAACAGAACCTTCTCGATATCCGGATGTTGAGAAGCCATGACAACCCTTTCTTGTGCTTATCGCCCACACACCGCCGTATGGACGCGAACTTCACATTTTAGCAGCGCACGGGGTATATTTTCCAGCCCGTACGCCATCAGCGCGGGAATACCGTCAACGTCGCACAGAATAGCTGGCGTGGGACGCTATTCCGCATCGACCACGCGGAGCAGATATGCCACGCGCGTTGCGGCCGTGCACTTAAAACGCTCGTCCGCGCGAACTCCGGCGACCCACACCACGGCGCCCCCCGGCGCCGTCCTCACCATGGGCACGCCGGCGCGCTCGGAAACGGGAATGCGAGCCTCACCTAGCAAGTCGGATACTTTCTTGCTTCGACCACTCATCCCTAACGGGCACATCACGTCTCCCGGTGCGGGACCGTCCACCCACAGGCGCGCCAATCGCGCCTCGGCAGGGATCTCGCCACGCGAGCCCGCCAGGATCCGCTCACTATCGCTGTCGGCAAAACCCAGAGCAGCCGCGTCTACCAAAGCTGTCACTTCCCCGGCAGCTGCAAGCTCACGGGCGCGGCGCACGATATCGCATCCCGGCTCAACGGCCATCGGTTCTGTGACCAGCATACGTCCCCCGCCCAACGGCAAACGACCGGGTACGGTAACCCAGTCCGCGACCAGGCCCTCGCGAGCCGCCGGCGCCTTGAACGCCAGCATGCCAAACTCAATGCGTGCGTCAATCCCCGCCGGAAGCGTGACCGAGCCGGCGCCCTCGGCAACGCAGGAAAGGACTCGCTCCACATGTCGCATCTCTGGACGAGCGTCCGGATCGATGCGCTTAATTGCCAGTCGCACGATACGCCGCGCGATTACCACCTCGGCCGCAGCAAGGCGCCTGGCATCGAGCACCAGCGCGCCCGCCGCCTCCTTACGCAGGCAGCTTCGAAACGCCTGTGCCGAAAGCTGAGACAAAAACGCGTCCTCATCGCCTAAGATCTCGCAGGCGGCGCCAATCGTCTTGCAGACGCTCGCGTTGCGCTGCGCCACCACCGGCATCACTCGATGGCGCACGTAGTTTCGCAGATACGAGATATCCTCATTGCTCTCGTCTTCACGCCACGGCTGACCATGTACCTGTAGATAGCCCACGAGCTCGCCATGAGTTAGGTCGAGCAAGGGACGCACCACGATATTCCTCCGGCGAGGAATGCTCGATAGGCCAGCGGGCCCTGAACCCTTAATCGCGTTCATCAAAAACGTTTCCGCGCGATCCGAAGACGTGTGCGCGGTGCAGATACGAGCCGCCGTTCGCGGTGCCCCCGTCTGGGCGCAGAGCTCGCGAACATACCTCCGCGCCGCGGCATAGCGCACCTCGCGGGCCGCGGCCTCAATATTGCCCGACTCCCCATCAAAATAAGCGTGCTCCACGCACAGCGGTAAACCATATTTCGCGCAGAGCTCACGCACAAAGGCCTCGTCGCCATCGGACGCCTTGCCGCGCAGATGATGGTTTACATGCAGCACATGCAGGCGCTCGCGAGCAATGGGGGCAACACCGCGTCCGTCTTGGATATCCAGCTTTGATGTGCACGCCATAAGAAGCAGTGCCGTCGAGTCCGCGCCGCCTGATACCATGAGCACGACAGGAGCAGCCTGCTGCCTCGTTCGGGTCTCATCGACTGCCCCGGGCACGGCATGGTGTCCATAATGCTGTGATACCGTTGGCATTCGCTTCCTCCTCTATTCGTCCGCACCCATTGTATCCTTTGGAATCTTATGTCTCGTCTGCACCTTCATATCCTCGGCAGTGGTTCTAAAGGCAACTGCGCACTCATCGAGGGCCCGCAGGGGCTCATTATGGTCGATGACGGACTGTCTCGCCGCGAGACATTAAAGCGCATGGCAGAACTGGGGCTCTCGACAGACAACGTCTCGGCTCTTCTCATTACTCATGAGCATAGCGATCACATCAAGGGCCTCGATGTCTGGTGCAAGCACTGGCACGGCCCCCTCTTTGCCAGCAGGGGCACTCTTTCGAACAAAGAAAATCTTTCGCATCTGCCTGTCGAGGAATTCGATCCCGGTGACACCCTATCCATTGCCGGCATCCACGTGCAAACCTACTCAACATCACACGATGTCATCAATCCAGTCGGTTATCGATTCGACGCCCTCGATGATTCCATCGGCTTTGCCACCGACACCGGAGAGCTATCGAGCCAAGCCATGAACACCCTCAAAGATTGTCGAGTCCTCGCGCTCGAAAGCAACCACGATGTGACCATGCTGCGCGAGGGAGAATATCCCCGCTTTCTTCAGGAGCGCATCCTGTCTGCAAGGGGACACCTCTCCAACAGCCAAGCCGCCGAAGCCGCGCGCGAACTTGTTACAGATCGCACCGAACAGCTCATTGCCATGCATATCAGCCAAGATAACAATCGTCCGAGCCTTACCGTCAAAAGCTATGCCAAAGCTCTGGCCGCAACCCTGGATGACGAGGTCGGCAGCTCCGCAACCCTTCTCCAAGGATCGCGAAAACTCTCGATACGCCCTGCGAGTCAGTATCAGCCGGCAACCATTCAATAGACTGTCCTAGACAGCAAAAGGGGCCGAGAATCGCTTCCCAGCCCCTTTTGCTGTCTTTTAATAGCGCAGAACACCAACGAAGTTAGTCGATGGAGATCTTCGTAACGTTCTTCTTCTCGACGATCTTGGGAACCGTAACGGTCAGGATGCCGTCAGCGTACTTAGCCGAGAGGCCCTCGCTCGAAGCGTCCTTTAGATACACGCCACGCGTCGCGCTGTACGAGCTGAACTCCTTCTGCAGGAAGTTCTTGCCCTCGTTCTCCTCGTCTTCCTCGACATTCACGCTAATGGACAGACGGCCCTCGTTAAGCTCGACATCGATATCGTCCTTGGCGACACCGGTCAGATAGGCCTTGACCTCATAGCCGTCGCCCTTATCCTCAACGTCAACGGGAAACGCCTTGGAAGCAATCGAGTTGTTTGCAAGGTCGGTCATATCATCAAACAGATCGAACAGCGAGCTTGCAGAGGGGCGAACGCCAAAAACCGAACGATAAGGAACCATGCTTGCCATGTTTACCACTCCTTTTAGGACTGCCGAGCCATCTTCTAGGTGACTGGGACTTCTTTTGACGCTCTTATATATGCCCACACAGTGCTTATATATACATCGACTATAAAGTTTTTTGAGTCAAGTACTATAAGCATATCTAAGTGTGTATGACTCAGGTTTTAGTAAGGTTAAGGTTCTTTGAACCAGAGCTTAAATAACGAGTATGTTCGCAGCTACAAATAACAAGGGGCTTACAATGAGCGCGTACACGTTGTTGGTAACGAGCTAAAGGGCATCATGGACGACCAAAACCAGAACAAAATGTTTATGCCGACGCAGGGGGGAGATACTTCCACGCAGCCGCCACGGTTCCATCGCCCCCACATCTCGCAAGAGCCCATTAATGATGCAGAGCCCGAGTATGTGACGAGAAATCGATATCAAACGCTCGAGGATACCCAGACAGGACGTAAGCACATGGGCGTCGCCTCGGGAGACCCTGTATATCTGAAAGACGCACCATTATCTAAAAACAGCGCAGCTAGTGAGGAGCCACTGAAAGTATCCGCCGCCAATCAACAAAGAGGTCCTCGACCAAAGCAAACCTTGACGCATTCGGCTCGCTATCTCGAAACGCCAAAACAGGGAAAATCAATCTTCGTTTCGTCAAGTAAACGACGCAAGCAGCATCGACTGACAATCCTGCTTTTAATCATTGTGGCCATAGCAGTTGCCCTTGTTATTCGATTTATTTTCTTTAAATAAAAGCTCAATACCAAAAACAATAAGATCGTCTGATGTAATTCATTTACGCCCAATAAACGCAAAAAAGGGGGGAGGCCGCGAGGCCTCCCCCTTCTCAGTTCGATGACGGCTCGGTGCCGTCCACCGGTCAGCGGCGCCCTGGCCTCCCACGGGCTGACCCCGCAGTACTCTCGGCGCGATGGGGCTTAGCTTCCGGGTTCGGAACGGGACCGGGCGTGCCCCCCATGCTCTGGCCGCTGACCGGTGGGCG
>NZ_QRTA01000011.1:59646-64602 GCF_003457875.1 Collinsella sp. AF28-5AC
CCCATGCTCTGGCCGCTGACCGGTGGGCGGCGCCCACCGTTACGGTGTCCGGTGTCTACTCACGTGCCCTGGGGGCCGCATGGCGCATAGGAAAGGTGACTCGGGGGCATCCTCGTGCCCGGACCGCGCTTCTGAGCGCATGTCCCGCGGGCCGCGAGGTGCGGTTCCGGAAGAGCTCGGGCGATTAGTGCGGCTCGGCTGAGGCTGTCGCCAGCCTTGCACCTGCCGTCTATCGACCAGGTAGTCTACCTGGGCCCTTACCGGAAGGAGAACTAATCCCTGGAACGGCTTCCCGCTTAGATGCCTTCAGCGGTTATCCGCGCCGCACGCGGCTACCCGGCCGTGCCGTTGGTCGACAACCGGTTCACCGGAGGTGCGTCCACCCCGGTCCTCTCGTACTGGGGGCAGCCTCCATCGATTCTCCTGCGCCCACGGAGGATAGGGACCGAACTGTCTCACGACGTTCTGAACCCAGCTCGCGTACCGCTTTAAACGGCGAACAGCCGTACCCTTGGGACCTGCTCCAGCCCCAGGATGCGATGAGCCGACATCGAGGTGCCAAACCTTGCCGTCGATGTGGACTCTTGGGCAAGATCAGCCTGTTATCCCCGGAGTACCTTTTATCCGTTGAGCGACGGCCCACCCACTCGGGGCCGCCGGATCACTAGAGCCTGCTTTCGCACCTGCTCGGCTTGTGGGCCTCGCAGTCAAGCCCGCTTGTACTCTTGCATTCAAAAGGACGGTTGCCGACCGTCCCGAGCGGACCTTCGCGCGCCTCCGTTACCCTTTAGGAGGCGACCGCCCCAGTCAAACTGCCCGCCTGGCACGGTCCCCGAGCCGGTTGACGGCCTCGGGTTAGGACGCCGGTCGCGCGAGGGCAGTATTCCAAGGGCGGCTCCCCGGGGGCTGGCGCCTCCGGATCTGTGCCTCCTGCCTATCCTCTACACGCGGGACCAGCGGCCAATGCCAAGCTGCAGTGAAGGTTCACGGGGTCTTTCCGTCCTTCCGCGGGTAAGTCGCATCTTCACGACCAGTGCAATTTCACCGGGTCCATGGTCGAGACAGCGCCCAAGTCGTTGCGCCTTTCGTGCAGGTCGGAACTTACCCGACAAGGAATTTCGCTACCTTAGGACCGTTATAGTTACGGCCGCCGTTTACCGGGGCTTGGCTTCGGGGCTTCGCCGAATCGGCTAACTCCTCCGCGTGACCTTCCGGCACCGGGCAGGCGTCAGACCCTATACGTCGCCTTGCGGCTTCTGCAGAGTCCTGTGTTTTTGGTAAACAGTCGCTTGGGCCTCTCCACTGCGGCCCGCCTCCGCTCCCCGGGCAAGCCGGTTCACGTACGCGCGGGCACCCCTTCTCCCGAAGTTACGGGGCCATTGTGCCGAGTTCCTTGACCATGGTTGACCCGATCGCCTCGGTATGTTCTACCCACCCACCTGTGTCGGTTTGCGGTACGGGCGCGCACGCGCCTGCCTAGGGGTTTTTCTAGGGACCTCGGGCTCACTCGCTTCGCTTGATCGCTTCGTCCGGAGCCTCGCCCTCGTGCGGACCGGATTTCCCTGGTCCGCGGGCCGCGCTCCATCACGGGGACGTCCAGAACCCCGCCGAGCCACCCCCATCCGTCGCCCCGTCGGTCGTAGCGCCGCGTGCGCGGTGCAGGAATGTCTGCCTGCTGCGCGTCGGCTACGCCTCCCGGCCTCGCCTTAGCCCCCGACTGACCCTGGGAGGATTAGCCTTGCCCAGGAAACCTCGGGTTCACGGCGGACGAGTTACTCTCTCGTCTCTCGCTACTCATGCCAGCATTCTCACTCCCATGCGCTCCACCGTCGGTCGCCCTCCGGCTTCTCCGCCCATGGGAAGCTCCCCTACCGATTCTAATGAATTAAAATCCCGCCGCTTCGGTGTCCAGCTTAGCCCCGTGTATTGTCGGCGCATGTCCACTCGACCAGTGAGCTGTTACGCACTCTTTGAATGGATGGCTGCTTCTAAGCCAACATCCTGGTTGTCTGGGCGGACGCACATCCTTTGCCACTCGGCTGGAACTTGGGGACCTTAGCGGGCGGTCCGGGCTGTTTCCCTCTCGAGCACACAGCTTAGCCCACATGCTCTGACTGCCGCGCTCTGGGCCGCCGGCATTCGGAGTTCGGTTGGATTCGGTAGGCGGCGAAGCCCCCTCGTCCATCCGGTGCTCTACCTCCGGCGGTGAACGCGCGACGCTAGCCCTAAAGCTATTTCGGGGAGAACGAGATATCTCCGGGTTTGATTGGCCTTTCACCCCTATCCGCAGGTCATCGCCGCCGTTTTCAACCGACGTGCGTTCGGCCCTCCACGGGGTCTTACCCCCGCTTCAGCCTGCCCACGGATAGCTCACCCGGCTTCGCGTCCGCGGCGCGGGACTCAAGTCGCCCTGTTAAGGCTCGCTTTCGCTCCGGCTCCCTTTCGGTTAACCTCGCCCCGCGCCAGCGACTCGCTGGCTCATTCTACAAAAGGCACGCCGTCACACCATAAAGGTGCTCCGACTGCTCGTGGGCGCACGGTTTCAGGTACTGTTTCACTCCCCTCCCGGGGTGCTTTTCACCTTTCCCTCACGGTACTGGTGCGCTATCGGTCACAGGGTAGTACTCAGGCTTGGATGGTGGTCCACCCAGGTTCGGACCGGGTTTCACGTGCCCGGCCCTACTCAGGGACCGCGTCGCGCCGTCCGGTCTGGGTTCGCGTACGGGGCTGTCACCCGCTGCGGCCGGCCCTCCCATGCCGTTCCGCTCCCCAGCCGGACCTGCGCCCGGGGGCGGCAGCCCCCGGATGCGCGGCCCTGCAACCCCGTCGGCGGAACCCCTGCCGGGTATGCCCGCTCGACGGTTTGGCCATCGGTCCCCTTTCGCTCGCCGCTACTCGGGGAGTCTCGAGATTGATTTCCTCTCCTCCGGGTACTTAGATGTTTCAGTTCCCCGGGTTGTCCTCCCCACCCTTATGTGTTCGGGGTGGGGATATCCACACTGCTGTGGATGGGTTCGCCCATTCGGAGACCCCCGGGTCGAAGGATGTGTGCTCCTCGCCGGGGATTATCGCAGCTTGCCGCGTCCTTCATCGGCTCCCTGTGCCAAGGCATCCGCCGTGCGCCCGTGGTATCTTGCGGGACCGCACTCGGGCCCGCGGGATATCCACGTGTCGCTAAAGTTAATTAATCGATATCATGAATAGCGCTCGTATGTCGCAATTCGGGTATCTCATACCGCGGCACAGTGTCTTCACTGTGCTCGCGATCAGATGCTCCTCACTCATTTATAAGTGAATTCTTCTTGTTTGGATCGGATGAATGATTGCTATCATTCTGTCTTTAAATCGCAGAAAAGAATCGAGTCTGGAAGAATGATCTTCCATCTCTCTCCTATCGCTATGCGGCTCTCAAGGTACGCGGGTGCGACCCCGGGGACCGGGTGCTGCGGGGACTTATCCTGGCGGACATCTACCGGACGGGCTCCTGCCCTCTATTCGAGTTAAAGTTTGTCTCTCTAAGAATTAATCTCCCTAGAAAGGAGGTGATCCAGCCGCACCTTCCGGTACGGCTACCTTGTTACGACTTCACCCCCCTCACCCTCCACACCTTCGGCGCCTCCCCCCTCTCGGTTGGGCCGGCGACTTCGGGTGCAGACGACTCGGGTGGTGTGACGGGCGGTGTGTACAAGGCCCGGGAACGCATTCACCGCGGCATGCTGATCCGCGATTACTAGCAACTCCGACTTCATGGGGGCGGGTTGCAGCCCCCAATCCGAACTGGGGCCGGCTTTCCGGGATCCGCTCCCCCTCGCGGGGTGGCATCCCTCTGTACCGGCCATTGTAGCACGTGTGCAGCCCAGGGCATAAGGGGCATGATGACTTGACGTCGTCCCCGCCCTCCTCCGCCTTGACGGCGGCGGTCCCGCGTGGGTTCCCGGCATCACCCGATGGCAACACGCGGCGGGGGTTGCGCTCGTTGCGGGACTTAACCCAACATCTCACGACACGAGCTGACGACAGCCATGCACCACCTGTATGGGCTCCTCTCGGCCACGGGGTCTCCCCCGCTTCACCCATATGTCAAGCCCTGGTAAGGTTCTTCGCGTTGCTTCGAATTAAGCCACATGCTCCGCTGCTTGTGCGGGCCCCCGTCAATTCCTTTGAGTTTTAGCCTTGCGGCCGTACTCCCCAGGCGGGACGCTTAATGCGTTGGCTGCGGCACGGGGGGATCGTCCCCCCACACCTAGCGTCCATCGTTTACGGCTGGGACTACCAGGGTATCTAATCCTGTTCGCTCCCCCAGCTTTCGCGCCTCAGCGTCGGTCTCGGCCCAGAGGGCCGCCTTCGCCACCGGTGTTCCACCCGATATCTGCGCATTCCACCGCTACACCGGGTGTTCCACCCTCCCCTACCGGACCCAAGCCGCGGAGGTTCCGGGGGCTTCGGGGGGTTGAGCCCCCCGCTTCGACCCCCGGCCTGCCGGGCCGCCTACGCGCGCTTTACGCCCAATGAATCCGGATAACGCTCGCCCCCTACGTATTACCGCGGCTGCTGGCACGTAGTTAGCCGGGGCTTCTTCTGCAGGTACAGTCTTGACTCTTCCCTGCTGAAAGCGGTTTACGACCCGAAGGCCTCCGTCCCGCACGCGGCGTCGCTGCGTCAGGGTTCCCCCCATTGCGCAAGATTCCCCACTGCTGCCTCCCGTAGGAGTCTGGGCCGTGTCTCAGTCCCAATCTGGCCGGTCGGTCTCTCAACCCGGCTACCCGTTGTCGGCACGGTGGGCCGTCACCCCGCCGTCTACCTGATGGGCCGCGGAGCCATCCCCTCCCGTCGGGGCTTTAGCCGGGGTGCCATGCGGCACCCCGGGGTATCCGGTATTACCCGTCCTTTCGGGCGGCTATCCCGGGGGAGGGGGCAGGTTCTCCACGTGTTACTCAGCCGTTCGCCACTCGCTTC
>NZ_QRTA01000012.1:0-63423 GCF_003457875.1 Collinsella sp. AF28-5AC
ATCATCCACGCCGCGGTCACCGTGTTGGCGAGCGCGCAGAGGAGCATCGTGAGGGTGCCCGCGGCCGTGAGGCCCTGCGAGGAGAACGCCGATCCCGCGAGGTAGATGCCGAAGACCACGAGGTTCGAGAGCGTGCAGAGAGCGAGGCACCAGAGCGCCTTGGCCCACCAGGCGCGCCCGAGCGGGAAGCCCAGGCCCAGAAGCCCCCGCATCCGCGTGCGAGCGTCCGCCCGCGCGACGCACGCCACCACGAGCGAGAGAGACACGGGCAGGAAGAGCGCGTACCAGTAGTTCCACGCGCTAAAGATCTGCACGCCCCGGTAGGGCATCGCGCCGAGCAGCGGCATCGGCAGCGCCATGAGCACGGCCAGGCGAACCGGTGCCGCGTGGCGCGACTTCAGGGCCTCGGCGCGCAGGCCCGCGAGCAGGCCGCCTTTCTCGCCCGTCATGCCGCCACCTCCCCGCGTGCTCGTCGCCCTTCCCGGCAGAAACTCATGAAGAGTTCCTCGAGGTCCTGCCCGGGCCGAAGCGCATCCTCGTAGGCGAGGCGCCCCCCGTAGATGATGCCGATGGTGTCCGCCATCTGCTGCACCTCGGAGAGGATGTGGCTCGAGACGATCACCGTCGTACCCGCCGCCGCGAAGCCGCGGATCTGGTCGCGCAGCTCCTCGATGCCGATGGGGTCGAGGCCGTTGGTGGGCTCGTCGAGCACAAGCAGGCGTGGCCGGGCGATCAGCGCCAGCGCGAGCCCCAGGCGCTGCCGCATGCCCATCGAGAAGCGCCCGGCGCGCTTCTTCCCGGTGTCTGCGAGGTCCACGGCGGCGAGCACCTCATCTATGCGGCTCTCGGGAAGGCCCAGCAGCGTGGTGCGCACGCGCAGGTTCTCGCGCGCGGTGAGGTTGGGGTAGAGCGGCGCCTCCTCGATGAGGCTGCCGATTGCGTAGAGGTCCTCGCGGCGCCAGGCGTGCCCGGCAAAGAGGATCTCCCCGGCCGTCGGCCGCAGCATCCCGCAGATCATCTTGAGCGTTGTCGACTTGCCGGCGCCGTTGGGGCCGAGCAGCCCGTACACCTCGCCCTCGCGGATATGAAGGCTCACGTCGGCCACGGCGTCCTGCGCCTGGTCGCCGCGGCCGAAGCGCTTGGTGAGCCCGCGCGTCTCGAGCATGTAATCCATGGGCTTATCCTTTCTCTTCCGGGCGCGCGGGCCGAGTCGCCGTGCCCGCGCGCCTTACCTTTCGGGTTCACCATCCATGATGGGGCGCGTTTCTAACGAAGCCGTAACGGCCGTTGGGCTCTTTTGGTGCCAGCCCTTCTCGACCCGTACGCATTTGCTTAAAGCAACAACTTTCCCGATCGATGTAATCACCGAATCAAAACGTGTACACCAGCCACCAAAGATGCCGAAAAATGTCGCTTTTGGAGGCTGATGTACACAAATGCAGAATCCAGCGCAGCCCAGAGGCGCCCTCCACATGTCTGGACTCTCTATGGCTGCGCTGGATAGACATCGCTGGAACGGGTATAGTATCGAAAGTTTTGTCGTTAACCAGCGGGGGAGTCCTGTGGGCATCAAAAAGAAGATCAAAAAGGAGCTTATCGGCACTTCCGATTACCCGTCGAATAAGATCTTTACGATCTCCAATTTCATCACCTTTACGCGCCTGATCCTCACCCTGGTATTTCTGTACCTGTTTGTGACGGATAACAACCGTGTCATCGCCATCGTTATCTACGCCGTTGCCGCCTCCACCGACTGGATGGACGGTCAGATCGCCCGCATGACTAAGACGGTCTCGTGGCTCGGCAAGGTCATGGATCCCATTTGCGACCGTGCGCTGCTGTTCACCGGCGTACTTGGACTGGTGGTCCGCGGAGAGCTGCCCATCTGGGTCTGCGTACTCATTATTGGCCGCGACATCTATCTGGGCATCGGCACGCTTATCGTGCGTCATTATCACCGTCGCCCCATCGATGTGGTCTTTCCCGGAAAGATTGCCACGGCGCTGCTCATGACCGGCTTCTCACTCATGCTGCTCGGTTTCCCCGTTATTGACGGCCTGCACCTTTTATCTTCAACCCTTACGGCCTTCCCGGGCCTCAACGGAAGCTCGGTGCCCCTCGGCATCTTCTTTGTGTACGGCGGCGTGATCTTCTCCATGCTCACGGCTGTCATCTACTCCATTAAGGGCGGAGTGGCCATTAAACAGGCTCTCGCGCATCCCGAGGACGAGGACATCGACTTTCTGAACCCTGAAATCGAAGACTGATTCGTTGGGGTATGATTACGTACGGTTCATTATTTGCGGCACGTCCGCGATAAGTTAGGGGTTGTCATGGACAACATGGTTAACAATATGCCTCAGAATGATAAGACTGCTGACGCTACCTGCGTATTCCGCGTGCCTTCAAGCGACGTCACCGTTCCCGACCTCATGGCCAACGTGCGCATCACCGCCCCCGTCCTGTCCATCGTCAAGGGTCCGCAGACTGGTGCCGCCTTTGAGCTCGAGGACGACGTGACCACCATCGGCCGCGATCCCGCGAACGGCATCTTCCTTAATGACATGACCGTTTCGCGCAGCCACGCGCGCATTATTCGCGAGGGCCTCGGCGCTCGCATCGAGGACCTGGGCTCGCTCAATGGTACCTGGGTCGACGGTGCCATTGTCAATGCAGCCCCGCTGCACGACGGTTCTTCCGTTCAGATCGGTACGTTTACGCTCATCTACCACGAGAGCACGCCGGAGCGCATCGAAACCGGTGAGTAGGGCATGGCCGAACGCAACTATCTGAGTATCGGCCAAGTCGTCAACCTACTTCGAGGCGCATACCCCGATCTTTCGAACTCAAAAATTAGATTTCTAGAGGATGAGGGGCTCATTACCCCTCATCGTACGCCTAAGGGATACCGTCAGTACTCTAAGGAGGACGTTGATCGTCTGGAGGTCATCCTGCACTTGCAGAAGACCCGCTACATGCCGCTCAACGTGATTAAGCAGCGCTTGGAAAACGCCACGGACCTGTCAACGCTCGCCTACGAGGTGGGCTTGCTATCCGATGTTCCGCTCAAGACGGAGCCCAAGGAGACTAAGCAAAAGCTGCATCCCATCGAGACCATTCCCGATATGTTGGGCGTCGAAATTTCGTTTATCCGCTCGCTCGCCGAGAACGACCTCATTCGCATCATCAAGAGTCCGCAGAATCGCGAGCTTGTCGATGGTCGCGATTTTCCGATCATCCGCTACTGCTCCGAGCTGTCGCGCTTCCATATCGAGCCGCGCAACCTGCGTCAGTACGTGTCTTCCGCCAACCGCGAGTCCTCGATGTTTGAGCAGGTGCTTGTGAGCATGCTCGGCATGGATACCTCCGATGACGAGCGCGACGCCAAGCTCGAGCGTGCGTTTAAGAAGCTTCACGACCTGACGGAGGGCGTGCACACCGCGCTGCTCAAGAACCGCGTTTTTGAGTCGCTCAACGCCGTGGTCGAGGACGCCGACATCGATGCACTCGATGAGGAAATCACTCGCTCCGAGTCCACCAAGGCCAAAAACGAAGAGATAGCCGCGCCGGCTTCGCACAAGGATTCTCTCGTCAAGCCGCTCAAGGTCGTCCCCCCTTCGCAATCCGGCACCGCCACCGCGGGCAAATAACCGCTGCTGAAATTTCGGGAACCCATTGAAAGGTCATGCAATGTACGACTTCGAATCTCAAATCGTCGACATCCCCGACTATCCCGAGCCCGGAGTCATCTTTAAAGACATCACGCCGCTCTTTGGCAATCCCGAGGCGCTCAAAGCCATGACCGATGCCCTCGCCGAGCACTTTGCCGGCATGGGAATCACCAAGGTCGTGGGTCCCGAGGCTCGCGGCTTTATGGTTGGCGTACCGGTAGCTGTAGCCCTTGGCGCCGGCTTTGTTCCCGCACGTAAACCGGGCAAGCTACCGCGCAAGACTGTGAGCCAGAGCTACGAGCTCGAGTACGGAACGGATTCCATTGAGATCCATGCCGACGCTATCAGCTCTAAAGATACCGTGTTGATTCTGGACGACTTGGTCGCGACGGGCGGAACCGTCGAGGCAACAGGTAAACTGGTGCGAGATATGGGCGCAAAGCTTATCGGTTACGGTTGTATCCTTGAGCTTGCGTTTCTCAACCCGCGCGAGAAGCTCACGCCGTCTGATGACGATGTGGAGCTCTTTAGCCTGGTGACGGTGGACTAGCCGTTACCCTTAGTTACTGGAAAGGAAGCTACATGCGCACAGCAAACACGCACAAAAACATGGCACGCTGCGCTGCTACGGCAACCCTCGCTTGTGTTTTGGGCTTGGGCCTCGCGGCTCCTGCCTACGCCGATACCGCATCCGACCTTGCCGCTGCTCGTACGAAGCTCGAGCAGATCGGTACCCAAACTCAGCAGATTTACGATGAGCTCGCCACGCAGACGCAGGCGCTCGATCAGACTGCCGGCGAGATCACGCAAAAGCAGCAGGAGATCGCCGATGGTCAGGCTAAGCTCTCAACCTATGTCGCCGGCGAGTACAAAACCGGCGGTCTGAGCCTGCTTCAGGTTCTGACGGGTGTCGATGACCTGAGCGATATGCTCAACCGTCTGTTCTACTACGGCAAAGTTTCCGATAAGCAAGCTCAGACCATTCAAGAGGTCAAGGAGCTTAAGCAGCAGCTCACCGATAAGCAGGCCGAGCAGGAGAAGAACGTCGCCGCCACGCAAAAGAAGGTCGACGAGCTTAACGCCCAGCAGGCTGAAGCCCAGAACGTCGTAAACTCCCTGGATTCGCAGCTGCAGGCCGAGCTTGCCGCCGAGGCCGAGGCCAACGCCGCGCTGCAGGCCGGCATCAACGCCAGCACCGCCGAGAAGGCCACGGTGAGCAACGAGACTGCCGGTACGACCGAGAACACCAACAACGGTGGCCAGACCAGCAATAACAACAACCAGGGCGGCAACACTCCGGCTCCTACGCCGGCACCTGCTCCGACGCCGCAGCCCTCCACGCCTGCTCCGGCTCCGACGCCTTCTGCTCCGAGCCAGTCCGTCGACGGCGGTTCTGTTGTCTCGCGTGCATACAGCAAGCTTGGTTGCGCCTATTCCTGGGGCGGAATTGGCCCGAACAGCTTCGACTGCTCTGGTTTTGTAAGCTATTGCCTTACTGGTCGCTATTGCCGCCTGGGCACCACGGGCACCTTTATGGGCTGGACGCGTGTGTCCGATCCGCAGCCCGGTGACGTTGTAGTCAACTCGTACCACACCGGCATTTACATCGGTGGTGGTCAGATGATTCATGCTTCTGACTACAACACGGGTGTTATCATCAGCTCCGTTGCCGCCGGCATGAACAACAACTACATTTTCGTGCGCTACTAAGTATTCAGATAAAGCAAACGGATATGGACCTCGTGGCTTTGAGTCATGGGGTCCATTCTTTTGCCTTTAGTGCAGTCCGCTATCTAGTTTTGAATACTAGATAGCGGCCCAATCGGTCTGCAAGATGGCTATAATTGAATGGGAACGATTAGAAAGGACCCTCTATGAG
The DNA here is from genome assembly GCF_003457875.1 of Collinsella sp. AF28-5AC. Lineage (NCBI taxonomy): Bacteria > Bacillati > Actinomycetota > Coriobacteriia > Coriobacteriales > Coriobacteriaceae > Collinsella > Collinsella sp. AF28-5AC. Next base: position 5,551 of record NZ_QRTA01000012.1, read on the forward strand.
CTGGGCACTTATCTCCGATTCAAGCTGCAACCTCCGCGATTGGCAACCGACCGCGCCCCATACCACCTTTGCATTTGCGCCCCTCAAAATTCGAGTGGGGGAGCATGAATTCGTCGATGACCTTTCGCTCGATGTTCATGAGCTCAACTGCGCTGTTCAGGCGGAGACGAACGCTTCTTCGAGCGCTTGTCCCAGCGTAGGGGAGTGGGCCGAGCTCTTCAAATTGGCAGACAAGACCATCTGCATGCCGATCTCTGAGGGCGTGTCGGGCAGCTACAACGCGGCAGCCACGGCTCGCGATATGGTTCTTGCCGAGGAGCCCGACCGACAGATTCATCTAGTCAATTCACGCGCAGCTGGCGGCAAAATGGACCTCATTTTCTTGCTGTTCGACCGCTATCTTGCAAGCAATCCGAATGTCTCATTCGAGGATGCTTGCGCATACTTCGATAGCCTTGAACAGAACAGCAAAATCCTCTTCAGTTTGTGCAATTACGAAAACCTCGCCAAAGCCGGACGTATCCCTAAGGCAGCCGGCGTCATTGCCAACAAGCTCACTATCCGCATTTTGGGCACAGCGAGTGAGGCCGGTAAAATCGAACTCGTCGGGCACACGCGTGGCGAAAAGAAGATGCTCAACAAGATCATCGACACTATGGAAGCCGAGGGCTTTACGGGCGGTGAGGTCGTCATCGATCACGTTGAGAACGAAGCTGGAGCCCAGGCGCTTACTGACCGCATAGTCGAGCATTGGCCCGGCTCCAAGACCATCATCATGCCCTGCAACGGCCTGGATTCCTATTACGCCGAGATGCACGGCCTCATCATCGGCTACGGCATGGGCGTAGCTTCGGGCAAATAGAGTCAGGTGGGACAAATTAGTCAGTAATTCTTTGTCCCACCACCTTTCAAATCAATTAACTACTAAACCCGTTGAACTTGAGATAGCTCATCAGGTACGCCTTCGAAACGAAGGACGATACCGCGCTGCGCACAAGCAGCGACTCACGCGTTACCTGATGCGCCGTATCGGGCACGGGAGTCTGCTCGACGGAAAACGCCGCACGAATCGATGCCTCGAGCTGATCGACCACATAATCAAAGGCCGTCGGGGCATCGTAGCTCAATCGCTGAATGTTAAAGAGTGCCTGCACCGCAGCAATAGGTAGCACCTGCTTAAAGATGCAGATAGCGATCAGGCGGGCAATCTGCTCGCGGCCATATTGCTTTTTGACCGGAGCAGGCACCAGGCCAACCTTTACGTAGTTATTGATCATCGATGGCGTAATGATAGGCTGCTCAACGCAAAGGGACAGCGGCTCCATCCACAGCGCAACATACTCAATGACCTGGTCGCGGTAGAGCGTCACATTGGGCAACTGGTCATAGCGCGGCAGGCTCAACGTATTAAGTTTGCGCACGATATCGGACTGAATAAATGCATCGGGCAGCACAGTGGGCTGAATATCCTCAGGCTTAATGCTGACCGACGAATCGGACATCGGAATAACGTGTTTAACGTGGTTCATAAGGTTCCTCCGTTCATTTTCTATATTGTATTCTACGTTATCTAGTTTTGCATACCACATAGCAGACAAGAAAATTGGTGGGACAACGCACTGATGCATCGTCCCACCATTTAGTTAATTGATAACAACCTTACATAAGATATATTATCGTACTTATCTACGGAGAAATGCGTATGCGCTGGTTGCCGCTATGGCTCCGTCAGAAACCGCGGTCACAACCTGGCGCAAACGCTTGGAACGGATATCGCCAGCGGCAAATAGACCTGGCGTGCGGGTCGCCATGGATTCATCAGTCAGAATGCCGCCATCAGGCGCCAGATCGACTAGATGCTCGACAAGTTCGGTATGGGGTTGCGTCCCGGTATAGACAAAGATGCCGAAAAAGCCGGGCTCAAATGACTCGGCATGAGTCTCGCCGGATGCATTGTCCTTAAAGGTGATCGTCGTTGGCATGGCTTCGCCCGAGAGCTCCACAATACTAGTTTGGTACCTAACTGAAATATTATCTTTTGCAAGAACTTTTTGAACCACACCATCGGAGGCACGGAACTGATCGCGGCGCAAAACGATGGTCACGCTGCTGGCGATTTCTGACAAGAACAGAGCTTCCTCGCAGGCAGCATTGCCGCCGCCGATGACAAAAACCTGCTTGCCGCGAAAGAACATGCCGTCGCACGTCGCGCAATACGAAACGCCGCGACCGCGATACGCATCCTCGCCAACAAAACCAGCAGATCGCGGCGTGGCACCCATGCAAGCGATAACGCTCGAGGCCGACGTATCGCCCAAATCGTGATGCACCGTAAACAGCGCTGTATCGGCATCGTAATCGATACCCGTAACCATGCTCCATGTAACCTGTGCTCCCAGGCCTTCTGCATGCTGCTGAAAACGCTCGCCGAGTTCGGCGCCACTCAAGAGCGGAATGCCCGGATAGTTCTCGACCTCATTGGTTGTGGCGATCTGTCCTCCCGACATGCCCTGCTCAATCACAGTCGTCGTTAGGTTGGCGCGCGCCGCGTAAATGGCTGCAGCATAGCCCGCAGGGCCGCCGCCGATAATAGCAACATCGATCGGCTGATGGGTAGTCATGAAGAGACCTCCTGTCGAAAGATTGGCGTTCTTTGCGCTCATACCCAAATTTACGTGAACATGACACTCATGCACTACAATGATAAATCGCGTAACAAAGCTGAAGGGGAGTTATCGATGGATCAAACGCAGACGAGCAATAGCGCTCCCCTGCCCATGCAAGCCACTCCCCAACCGGAGCTAATGACCGTTTCACCTGCACAAAAACCCCTAGTAACCATTGTGCACGCATCGGTTGGATCGGGCCACAAAGCCGCCGCCAACGCGATTGCACAAGCATTTGATCTTATCCGCGGCACCAAGGGAATCCCTGAGGATGTTGAGATCGAAGTCCTGGATATCCTCGATTTTGGACGCATTAGGTTCGATGGTAATAAAACAGCGGCTTCGTTTACCGGCGCCACGCGCCCCATATATGACCTAACCTGGCGATATACGTTTACGGGACATCTGCTCTGGGGTGGCGGCACGGCATGGTCACGTATTATGTTCCCCGCCTTCAACGAATACGTCCGCACCCGCAGGCCCATGGCCGTGGTTGCAACACACATTACGGCAGCCAATGTTGCTGTGGGCGCCCGCGTCATCACGGGTATCGATTACCCGGTCATCTGCGTACCAACAGACTATGAAGTCGAAGGCTTTTGGCCCCACAAGGACACCGACCTATTCTGCGTAGCCAACGAGTTTATGGCCGAAACGCTGCGCCCGCGCAAGGTTCCCGAGTCAAAGATCCGCATAACGGGCATCCCCATCCGAGCCGGTTTCGATTCAGATTACAAACGCGAGGATGAGCTGAGCAAGTTCAATCTCCCCATAGACAAAACCGTCGTATTGGTGATGGCCGGCGCCAGTTTGCCCCAACCATACGTGCGTTTCCGTGCCGCGATGGACCACACGCTCCCCTTCTTACGCAGCTTTGAGGACATGCACTTTGTCTTTTTACCGGGCAAGGATAAGGAATACGCCACCCGACTCAAAACGCTCTTCGACGCCATGAAGCTCGACAACGTCACGGTTCTGGACTACGTGGACGACATGGCGGCCCTCATGCACGGCTGCGACCTGGCAATCCTCAAATCGGGCGGACTCACCGTCACCGAGTGTCTGTGCGCGCATCTGCCGATGATCCTGCTGGGCAAGTCCTATGGCCAGGAAAAGGCCAACACCACGATGCTCACCGGAATGGGCGCCAGCATGCATGTCACCACCGCACGAGAACTCATCGTAACCCTGCGCCATCTGCACGATCATCCCGAATCACTCAAAGCCCTACTCATCAACGGCGAAGTACTACGCCGCCCCCACGCAGCCGAAGATATAGCCATCGCAACCATGGAGCTCGTAGGCAAACCCCAAAAGCGCAAACGAGCCTTCTGCCGCTTCTACTGGGGAGGAAAGCCCGCGCATATCCGCTAGTCGAATGTCCGCCGCTCTGCCGGAGCCGCCCTTATATCATTCCATGCTCAAACATTCTCGCTTCGCTGCGAAACTGCGCGTGGAACGATATAAGGGCGGCTCCGGCAGAACGGCTGCGTTTACTTACTAGCAGCTACTTCGGTTTCCCCTCCATTAGAACCTGCAAAGGCAAAACAGGAAAATATAAATACAGTAAGCCGATGCGACAAAGGAGGCGCCCCTTTATCGCATCGGCTTACTAGAAAAGTAAATATTGTTTCAAGCGAGTAGCCGCCCGCCCGGGGCTTACCTATATCGTTCCACGCGCAGTTTCGCAGCGAGCGAAGCGACGCGAGAATGTTTGAGCATGGAATGATATAGGTAAGCCCCGGGCGGGCGGGATACGAGCGCCCCTAGGCGACGCCGCTGGAGCCGAAGCCTCCTTTGCCTCGGTCGGTTTCGTCTAGTTCTTCTACTTCTACGAGGTTGACCGTGGGGACTTCTTGGATGACGAGTTGGGCTATGCGGTCGCCTTTGTTGATTTGGATGTTGTTGGAGGGATCCAGGTTGATGAGGATAACCTTGAGTTCTCCTCGGTAGTGGGCGTCGATGAGGCCCGGCGTATTGACTATAGACAGGCCCTGCTTGATGGCCAAGCCGCTGCGGGGCTGGACAAAGCCGGCGTAGCCGTCGGGCAGGGCGATGGCCAACCCAGTAGAGACCAGACGGCGTTCGAAGGGCTTCAGAACACAGTCCTCGTTGGAGCGCAGATCCAAGCCGGCATCGGTGGGATGGGCGTATTTGGGAAGCTCAACGGTGGGGTCGAGACGCTTTATGTTGACGGTAATGTTGGACATGGAATCACCTTAGCTTGTCGAGCTCTTGCAGAAACTCATCGACGTCTTTGAAATCGCGGTAGACCGAGGCAAAGCGGATGTACGCCACCTTGTCGATCTTGGCCAAGCGCTTGAGCACCATGTCACCCAACTCATGGGACGTGACGGCCGTCAGCGTACGAGAACGCAGCTCGACCTCGATATCGTCGATAATCTCATTGAGCTTCTTAGTGTCGATATCACGCTTGATGGTGGCGCGCATCAAGCCGACGAGCAGCTTATTGCGATCGAACCGCTGCTTGGTTCCGTCCGACTTAATGACCTCGATTGGGTCTTCGCATCGCTCGAACGTTGTAAAGCGGTAGTTACACGAGCAACATTCGCGACGGCGCTTAATGGTGTTATTTGACTCCTGCATACGGGAATCAACGACGCGGGTATGTGCCTTGCCGCATTTGGGACAGCGCATGGTACCTCCTCTTAAACGATAACAAGGGTACCATGCGCAGCGCGATAATGATTACGAACGAGCAGGAACCTTAAGATGCGCACCGGCGGCGAGCGAACCATGCTCCAGATGATTGACGTTACGGATCATGTCGGAAGTCTCTTGCGTGGAAAGGCCTTCGATTGGATATTCCTCGGCAAGAGACCAAAGAGAATCGCCAGGCTGAACGCGAATGGTCTCGTAGGTAACGTTGGAAACGGACTCGGCATACGCGGCGTGACGAGCGCTAAAGACCGACGTAGCGAGGACAAAGAAGAGCGTAAGCGCAACGGCAACGGCGACAATCGTCGGAACCTTCAGGGCAACGCGAGCTGGCGCGAGTACAGCCTGCTGATTGCGGGCAGGCTTTACGGTCAAAGGCTGAAAGCCGGAGCGGCCACCCTGAACAACCGTAAAAGTGGGTTCTGCAGGCGTCTCGAGCTTAAGGGCGAGGTTTCCCTGGACCATATTCGTTGCGTTCATCATGTTCTCCTCTCGCGTGTTTTGCTGAGAACAGTTTTATCAAGCCGCGCGGACAAAAATGTCTAGCGCGAGAACGAATGTTCGGTTATTATTATCTTCGAACAGTTGTTCCTGTCAAGCAAAATTCGAACATTTGTTTGACATGGGTAGAGAGGATGCCCTGATGGCTCGCAAAATTACCAAGCGTCAGCAGCAAATTTACGACTTCATCAAGGAATATCAGCAGGAGAAGGGTTATCCGCCCAGCGTGCGCGAGATGGCTTCTGCCGTGGGCCTTTCCTCCCCCAGCACCGTGCACGCCCATCTATCTGCCCTGGAGGCGCGCGGGCTACTCAAGCGCGATGCCACCAAACCGCGCGCCCTGGAACTCTTTAACGAGGACGGTTCCTCTGTCTCAATTTCTAAATCTGACGAGCCCACCGCACCTCGCGGAACGGTCTCGCTACCGCTCGTTGGTCGCGTCGCGGCTGGGATTCCCATTCTGGCCGAGCAGAATATCGAAGACACGTTTACTATCCCGACCGAAATCGCCACTGATCAGGGTTCCTTTATCCTTGAGGTGCATGGGAGCTCAATGATCAATGTCGGCATCTTCAATGGCGATTACATCATCGTCCGTGAACAAAAGAGTGCCATGAACGGCGAAATTATCGTGGCCATGATTGATGGTTCAGCGACCGTCAAGACGTTCTACAAGGAGCAGGGACGCGTACGCCTGCAGCCCGAGAATGACACCATGGAGCCTATCTATACAACAAATCCCGTTATTTTGGGCAAAGTCGTCGGCTTGATGCGCCGGTTCTCGTAATGCAAAAACGCATCACCATCTTTGATACCGTCCGCGGGTTTACGATGATTTCAATGGCAGGTTTTCACGCTTGCTACGATCTCGCCTACCTGTACGGTTGGGATATGCCCTGGTTTACCCAGACTGTCTTTCAAGACATCTGGCGCGCCAGCATCAGCTGGGTATTCTTGTTTATCGCGGGTTGGATGTGCACTCTTTCGCGCAACAATATCAAACGTGCCGCCAAATACGCCTTAGCAGCACTCGTCGTCTGGTTGGCAACAACACTTGTCTCAGTAGACGATTCGGTTAATTTTGGCATCATCTACTGTATGGCCGCATGTACCGGCATCGTCGCGTTGACCGATCCCGTCCTTAAAAAGATTTCGGCGAGATGGGGCATGTCCCTATGCCTTGTGTTGTTCGCCCTCACCTGGAGCATCCCCAAGACGACCTACCCTGTCCCATACCTGGCGTGGCTAGGATTTCCGAGCCCTGGATTTATCTCAGGTGATTACTACCCCATCATCCCGTTTATCTTTATGTATCTTGCAGGATACTTCGCCGCACACATAGCGCAGGGAATCGGTAAGACCGCCCCAAGCTGGGCCTACGCCAACCCCCTGCCGGCGCTCGCCAGCCTTGGACGTCATGCACTCCCCTTTTATCTGCTGCATCAGCCCATCATTCTGGGCATTTTGGAGCTCGCCTACTCGGTGCGGTAACGCTCTAGACGCGGCGCGATTCGGGCCGGCAACTTCGCCACAATGCGAACTCCGTCCTCTAGATATTCCTCATGCAGAAGGGTTCCCTGCTCATGCACCAGCGTGATGAGGGCGCCCTCACGATACGGGATATCAGCAGAGAGCAACACATCGGTGGCAGCCGCCTCACGAGCAATGCGGTCGACGAGATCGTCGAGTCCCTCGCCCGTCTGGGCCGAGAACAGCACGGCCTCGGGATAGCGACGACGGAAGCTCAATCGATCAACGCTATCGAGAAGATCGATTTTATTGAATACGGTCAGCGTTAAACGCTCTCCAGCGCCGATCTCATCAAGCACGCGATCGACCGCCTCGAGCTGCCGCTCATAGTCCTCATCAGACGCATCTACGACTTTGAGAATAAGATCGGCACCTAACACCTCGGAAAGCGTCGATTTAAAGGCATCGACCAGACCATGCGGCAGCTTTTGAATAAAGCCGACGGTATCGGTAATCGTCATGCCGCGACCGCCGGGCAGGCGATACGAACGCGTCGTCGGGTCGAGCGTAGCAAACAGCTTGTCCTGCGAAAGTACCGTAGATCCGGTCAGACGATTGAGCAACGTCGATTTACCCGCATTAGTATAACCGGCCAACGCGACGCGAAACGCCGGTGACTCAATGCGGCTCTTGGATTGAACATCGCGACGCTGTTCAACCTGCTTAAGCTCACGACGAAGCGCGGCAATCTTATTGCGAATGAGGCGACGGTCGACCTCGAGCTGACTTTCGCCCTGACCAAAGCGTGAGCCGATGCCGCCGCGCGTCTGTTCCTTGGCGAGATGACTCCACATGCCACGCAGACGGGGCAACAGATATTGAAGCTGTGCCAGCTGTACCTGTAGGCGCCCCTCACGCGTCTGAGCATGCAGGCCAAAGATATCCAAGATCAATGCCGTACGATCGATAATCTTTACCGGCTCGCCCACGGCTTTCTCCAAATAGGATTGCTGCGAGGGCGTCAGGTCGTCGTCAAAAATAACGACATCGGCATCCATACGATGTACCAGGCCGCACAGCTCTTCAACCTTACCGGAACCGATAAACGATTTAGGATACGGCTTTACCAAACGCTGAGACAAGCGAGACACGCACTGGGCACCAGCCGTATGGACAAGGCGCTCCAGCTCATCGAGCGATCGACCGAGTGGCCATGCATTGTCGCGCCACTCAACACCAACTAAAATGGCACGCTCGGGCTCGGGCGACGTGGGAACAAGGGGGAAACGGGCCATTAGGCAGCCTCAATACGATGCAGGATATCCTCAACGACCTCATCGATCGTACATTCATCCATATCAAACCACACGATGCGGTCATCGCGCTTAAACCACGAAAGCTGACGCTTGGCATAGCGACGCGAACGCATCTTGATGAGTTCGCGAGCCTCATCCATAGAAATCACGCCGTTAAAGGCATCGATAATCTCTTTATAGCCAATTGCCTGCATCGACGTCAGGGCATCTCCCAGCCCCTGCCCCATAAGACCGCGGACCTCATCGACAAGACCCTGCTCAAACATCATATCGACACGCAAGTTAATGCGCTCGTAGAGCACCTCGCGATTACGCGTCAGACCAAACCATAGGGCATGATAATGCTCGCGCGGAACACTAAACTGACTTTTTTGCTGTGCATAGGAGATACCATCATCATGCATCTCGAGCGCGCGAATCACGCGACGAACATTATGGGGGTGGATGACCGCAGCGGACTCGGGGTCACGCTCGGCAAGCAGCGCGTGCAGCGCTTCCTCGCCAATGCGCTCGGCAAGCTCCTGATACTCCGCGCGGCGATCGTCCTCAAGCTCGCCCGAGGGAAAATCCATCTCATCTAGGGCGGCCTTGAGATACAGCCCCGTACCTCCGCAAAAAACCGGCAGGCAACCCGAACCAAGGAGACGTTCAACATGCGCGCGAGCGTCAGCCTGATAAAGCGCAGCAGAATATGCCACACCCGGCTCTACAATGTCGACGAGACGCAGCGGCGCCGTACACTCATCGGGCGCCATCTTTGCGGTACCGATGTCCATGCCGCGATAGATTTGCATCGCATCGCACGACAGCACTTCGGACGAAAGACGAGCGGCCAAACGGTCGGCAACATCACTCTTACCAACCGCCGTCGGACCGACGATCGCAACGGCGGAAAGACCTGCCTCGGAAGAAACCATTAGCGCGGCTCGCCCACAACGGAACCGGACAAATACCAGGTCTTGGCAACGTCAACGTCAACATCAACGATCTTGCCAACAAGCTGATCGATGCTGTAACCCTCGGGGATAGGCGCATGCACGGTCTGATTCTTGGGACTCTTGCCAAGCAGGACCGCGTCGTTCTTTTTACTCGTTCCCTCAATGAGCGCCGGCACCACAGTATGAAGCTCACCCTGGTTATACTCATGTGCCGTGGTCTCGATAACCTTAACCAGGCGGTTGAAACGCTCGAGAATAACCTCATGCGACGTAGGATCGTCAATCTCGGCGGCCGGGGTACCGGCGCGCTTGGAATAGATGAAGGTATAGGCCTGGGCATAGCGGACCGTCTCGGCAAGCGAGAGCGTCTGCTCAAAGTCTTCTTCAGTCTCGCCTGGGAAGCCGACGATAATGTCGGTCGAGAGCGCGATATCGGGCATACGGTTGCGAATGCGATCGACCAGGCCCAAATAGTCCTCGCGTGTATAACGGCGATTCATCTCTTTGAGGATCCGCGTCGAACCTGACTGGACGGCCAAGTGCAGCTGCGGCATAACGGCAGGCGTCTCGGCCATGGCGTCGATGGTCTCGGGCAACAGGTCCTTGGGATGCGAAGACGTAAAGAAGATGCGTTCCACACCCGTATCGCCCACGGCACGCAGCAGATCGGCAAAACGCGGCTTGCCAAACAGATCGCGACCATATGAGTTAACGTTTTGGCCCAGCAGCGTAATCTCACGCACGCCCTGGCGCACCAAACCGGTCACCTCGTCGACAATTTCCTCGAAGGGGCGGCTCTTTTCGCGACCGCGCACGTACGGCACGATGCAATAGGTGCAGAAATTATTGCAGCCCGTCATGATGGGCACCCAGGCGTGATACTGGGTCTCGCGATGCCACGGCATGCTCATGGCATCCCTATCCTCATGCTCATTGGTGCGGATATGACGCTTGCCGTCAAGGAACGCCTCGGCAATGAGCTCGGCCACATGTGCGATGGAATGCGTACCAAAGATGACATTGACGTTATCGACGTTGGTGAGCAGCCCCTCGCCATCGCGCTGCGCGATGCAACCACCAACGGCAACCACGCGCTTGCCCGAAGGCGAAGGCGGTAGGCTTTTGCAGGAATTGCACTGACCGTACAGGCGAGTATCAGCGGCCTCGCGCACGCAGCATGTCATGAAGACAACAATATCGGCATGCTCGGGATCGAGTGCCATAAGGCAACCATACGAATCGAGCAGACCGCTCACGCGCTCAGAGTCGTGCTGATTCATCTGGCAGCCAAAGGTGCGGATAAAGTAGGTTTTACCGGCAAGAATATCGCGTACGGAACGCTGGTCCATGTGCATAAGTCCTAACGATGGAAGGGAGGCGAATCGAGGCAAGCAGAAGCTATGCCACAGGCTTAACATCATCCATGACGACGTTATCCATTGCAGCTCGATTGATCTGGTGAACGTAGATAGAAAGGCGGATGGCCGTGCGCGACTCCCCATTAATGAGGATGTCGGAGAACACGGGCGCGCAGGAAATATCAAAACCGGTTGGAATCAAAAAACCGCGCGCGATAGCCACGGCCTTAATGGCCTGGTTAACCGCACCGGCGCCGACACACTGGATGTTGACGGGTACACCATCCTTGACCATGCCGGCGATGGCGCCGGCAACGGACGCGGGCGATGATTTGCTTGATACCTTCAGGCAATCCATGAAGAAACTCCTGCGTTTAAAAGTACGTTTTAACTGCAATAACTTTATCGTACCGAGTGGACTCGGTAAAGGCACTATTCCTCTTTGGCAAGATCGAAGGTCACGGTGATTCGATCACGCGAAACGCGAATCTTTGGGTCGCCGCAAAGGTTGAGATAGTACCGGGCGGCAAGGTCATTAAAGTCGCGCTCCACAGCACGCGAAAACTGTGCCATGTCATCCTTGGCAATACGTAGCCCGCGACGATCCTTCGCGAGATCGACAGGAGCCGGCGCATGCGAGGACGAATCACGCTCGCGCAGCAGACGCGCAGTCACACCGCGAACGGGCTTAATCTGCCCTGCCAAAATGCGATGTGCCGTGCGCTCGGACATCTCAAGACCCAAACCCGAGCAGATACGGATAAAGTCCTCGGCATCAGAGGCAAGGCCTAAACGATCGACAACCGGAAGCTCGCTCTCGTCATCAATAAACAGGAGACGAGACGTATCGAGCCGACTTGACGCCTGAGCATAAAGGGTCGCGGCAATCTCAGACGGAGAACCAAGATAGACATCGCAACCACGCAGCTCCTCGAGCGCAAACTCACAGGCAGCGCGAATAATATTATGCGGGCCGCGAGCACAGACATAACGTCCGTCCTCATCCTTGACGGCCTGGGGCCAGCTGGACTGATCGGCACGCTCACTGAGGCGGTCGGCCGCAACGCTCACCTTAAAGGCTGAACCAAGATCGACACCGGACGTGACCACACGGGCCTCGTCGGTGTTCTGCTTGATCGAAAACAATGCCATGCCACGACCGTGAACGCCCCAACGGTCCATCTTCATGCTCTCGAGCTTGGAGGTAACGCGAGCATCGAAGATTCGCTCTTGCATATCCTGCGGAACGCCCGAACCGTTATCCAGAAAGACAAGCGTGCGGACGCCATCTTCCTTGGTCGTAGCGAGATAGACTTTGTCGGCGCCAGCATCGCGAGCATTACGGAGCATTTCGATGACGATATCCTCGACATGCTGAATGTCGTGCTTTGCCTGGCGACGCTCGGCCTCCGAAACGCGGAGGCGGACATACCCCTCGCCAAGGTTCTCCTCGACGCGAAGGTTGCCCTCCCCCGACATCGACGCGATAAATGAGATGAGCTCGTTCGCGTCGCTCATGTTATTTAGCGATATCGACAGCGCGGCTCTCGCGAATCACGACGACGCGCACCTGACCGGGATACTCCATCTCTTCCTCGATCTGATGGGCGATGTCGTGAGCCAGGACCGTGGACTGGGCATCGGAGATCTTGTCCGGCTGAACCATGACGTGGACCTCACGACCAGCCTGCATGGCATAGGTACGCTCGACGCCTTCATGGGAGTTGGCGATCTCCTCGAGCTTCTCAAGACGCTTGATGTAGTTCTCGGCAGACTCGCGACGGGCACCGGGGCGAGAGGCAGAGACAGCATCGGCGGCCTGTACCAGGACATCGAGCACCGTGTTGGGATCGACGTCGGCATGGTGAGCCTCGATAGCGTGAACGATAACGGGCTTCTCGCCATAACGGCGGGCAAGCTCGGCGCCGATGACGGCATGCGGGCCCTCGACGTCATGGTCGATTGCCTTGCCCAGGTCGTGCAGCAGGCCGGCGCGCTTGGCGGTCACAACGTCCAGGCCAAGCTCGGAAGCCATCACGCCGCACAGATCAGAGACCTCGAGGGAATGCTGAAGCACGTTCTGACCAAACGAGGTACGGTAGCGCAGGGCACCAAGGGTCTTGACGATCTCGGGGTGCAGATCGTGGATGCCGGTATCGAAGGCAGCCTGCTCGCCAGCCTCGCGCACGCGCTGCTGAACCAGGTCGGCAGCCTTGTGATACATCTCCTCGATACGGGCAGGGTGAATGCGGCCGTCGGCGATGAGGTTCTCGAGGGCGACACGGGCGGTCTCACGACGGACCGGGTCGAAGCTCGAAAGAACGACGGTCTCGGGAGTGTCGTCGATCACGAGGTTGACGCCGGAAACCTGCTCGAAGGTCCGGATGTTGCGACCCTCGCGACCGATGATACGGCCCTTGAGGTCATCAGAGGGAATGTGCACGGAGGTAACGGTGACCTCGGCAGTGTGATCGGCAGCGCAGCGCTGAATCGCCAGAGACAGAATCTCCTGGGCGGTCTTGTGGCACTCGGCGCGAACCTGCTGCTCGGACTCGCGAATGATCGTGGCGGCCTCGTGGGTGACCTCGCCGCGAACCTTATCGAGGAGCTCCTTGTGGGCGTCCTCGCGGGTAAGGTCGGCGATACGCTCGAGCTCGGAGGTCTGCTTTGCGCAGAGCTCCTCGAGCTCACGGGAGCGCTTCTCGACCTGACCGGCCTGGCTGGACAGCTGATGCTCGCGCTTGTCGAGAGCGTCGTTGCGGCGATCGAGGGATTCCTCGCGCTGCATCACGCGGTTCTCGAGCGTACGAATCTCGTTCTTACGCTGCTTGTCCTCGGCCTCAGCGGCCTGCTTGTTCTTGATGATCTCCTCTTTAGCCTCGAGCAGAGCCTCTTTTTTGAGGGTCTCGGCCTGACGCTTAGCATCACCGATCAGGGACTCAGCCTGTGCGTGTGCCGACTGGATTTTTTCGTCGGCCTCGTGAAGACTACCCTGCTTGGCGGTGCGCATGTAGGCAATGGCGGCGATGGCACCCAAAATGATGCCAACGAGCGCTGCGATGATAGGCATGCTCACTCCTTTTTATGGATTCGTTACACAACAAAGCGAACCGTCCTTACGAACGGCTCGCGACATTTGAGTAATATGGGCGCAGCTTATGCGGGTCGGATACAGATAAACATATAAACAAACTCATTACAGATGAGCACATATCACAAAGCAAATGACATTGTTTATCGTACGTTGAACCACAACAACTGTCAAATAAATGGCCCCAGCACGGCGGCTAAAACGCGGTGAACGGCAGGGCCACAAAACGCATACGCCTAAACCGCACATTCCTCACGTTCGGCATCGAGACGTGCCTTAACGGCATCGGCGGCGATATGATACGAGAAGCCCTTGCCCATCAAAAACCGAACCAGTTTTTCGAATCCGCGCGTCTCTGGGACACGCCGCTTGGCGAGCAGGGCTGACGCACGCGCCAAATCGTCTTCGACGGCAAAATAATCCTCGGGATAACCGGGAATGTCATCGAGCACGACATGACGGCGCTTGAGCTCGGTCTCGATTTTGCGCTGTCCCCAACCGCGCCGCTTGCGCTCCTCGATAAAGTACGAGCAAAAGCGGTTCTCGTCTAAAAAGCGATACTCGGTGGCGCGCTCGACGGCGAAATCGATCGCGGTCTGGTGAAAGCCGTAGCGAGCCAGCTTGTCACGGACCTCGCCCGTCGCATGGTCGCGGCGCGATAACATCTCGGTCACCATGGTAAGTGCACATTTACGCTCGACGAGCTGCACCGCCTCACGAAAGTTGTCCCAATCACAGGGAAGATCGGGGCGGTTTTTGACATACAGGCGCGCGACCCGCACGGGAATCCAAATGGACCGCTCAAAACCGCCCTCAAGCTCACAATCGATATGTGCGCAAGGCTTTTTGGACGCATACCCGTTCGAGAACGAGGAGGCCGCCTTCTTATCGGGAAAGACGACCGTGGCCTCGGTCACCGTATACGACATGAGCGTAACCGCTACTCGTCGTCATCATCGAGCATGGCGGAACCATCGATGGCGTAAAGCTCGTCAAACTCCTCAGGCGCAGGCTGATCGGTCAGCTCGACCTCGGATGGAGCATCGTCGTCAAACTCAAGCCCGCAGGCAAGGCGGACCTTATGCTCAATCTCGTCGGCGCAATCAGGGTGTTCGCGCAGGAACGCCTTGGCGGCCTCGCGACCGTTGCCGAGCTTGTCCTCGCCATAGGCAAACCAGGAGCCCATCTTCTTGCAGATGCCGCACTCGACAGCCATGTCCAGAATCGAGCCCTCCTTAGAGATGCCCGTACCGTACATGATGTCGAACTCAGCAGAACGGAACGGAGCTGCCACCTTGTTCTTAACGACCTTGGCGCGCACGCGGTTACCGATAACCTCATCCTTAAGCTTAATGCTGTCGATGCGGCGAATGTCGATACGCACCGAAGAGAAGAACTTAAGGGCGCGGCCGCCCGTCGTGGTCTCGGGGTTGCCGAACATGACGCCGATCTTCTCTCGCAGCTGGTTAATGAAGATGCATGTCGTGTTGGACTTGGACAGCGAGCCGGCGAGCTTGCGGAGCGCCTGACTCATCAGACGAGCTTGCAATCCGACCGTGGTATCGCCGATCTCTCCCTCGATCTCGGCACGCGGGGTCAGCGCGGCGACGGAGTCGACGACGATGGCATCGATGGCGCCGGAACGCACGAGCATGTCAACAATCTCGAGCGCCTGCTCACCCGTATCAGGCTGGGAAATCAGTACCTCGTCGATATCCACGCCAATGCGCGCGGCATACGTGGGATCGAGCGCGTGCTCGGCATCGATAAATGCCACCACGCCACCCATTGCCTGGGCTTCGGCCAGGATCTCGAGCGAAAGCGTCGTCTTACCGGAGGACTCAGGACCGTAAATCTCGACGATACGGCCGCGCGGCACACCGCCGATACCCAGAGCGGCATCGAGTGCCAGAGCGCCCGTGGGGATGGCCTCAACCTCAAGCTCGGGGCCGCCGTCACCATACCTCATGATGGAGCCTTGACCGAACTTCTTCTCGATCTCGGCCTTGGTGGTGGCGATCATCTCATCGCGCTCTTTACCCGTCGTGCGAGCATGAACGGTACGTACGGGACCTGAATTCTTGGCCATGAATAGCCCTCCTCTTAACAACCTGCATCGATAATAAACGAACGGCTGTTCGTGGTCAACCGTTCAGGCCAATCATATGCAGGCAGTCTTTCCAAAACCCAACCAAACGCCGACCAAACACTGACCAAATGCTTGACCACAAAGGGGCAAATAAGAACAAGAAAGGCAAAAATACACCTATGACCAGCGCAAACGCTAAATTCGTCAGGGGTCCCTATCTCCACAATTAAGGGGCCCGAAGGCCCCTTAAAACACGTCTATTCCATAGAGTTGAGCACAAGGGCAATGCGTCCCAATGCCTCCGCGACCGCATGGGCACGAACACACGAACGGTCGCCCTCATAGTGGCAGCGCACAGAGTCCACGACCGGCACTTCCCCATCAGCCGCGCGATACGCCCAGCCAATATAGAAAGTGCCAGCCGGATCGTCCTCAGTGCCGCCGCCGGGGCCGGCATAACCCGTTGCGCTCACTGCAATATCGCTCTGGTACAGCTCCAGCGAACCCGCCGCCATCTCGCGCGCGGTCTGATGCGACACCGCGGTATAGCGGTCGAGCGTCTCCTGATCAACACCCAAAACGCGATGCTTGATCTCATCGCAGTAGGTCACCGCACCGCCACGCAGCACCGCCGAGGCGCCCGGGATATCGGCAATCGTCGAGGCGATCATACCCGCTGTCAGCGACTCAGCCGTCGAAACCGTCACGCCCCGAGCGCTCGCGCGCTCGACAATATGACGCGCCAGCTCCTCGTTATGTGCGGAAATCTGCTCAAAAGAGCCCGTCATACCCACCAGAACCTAGACCGAAAAGACGATCTTGCGGCAGTTCCAGAAGTACTGGGCGCCCGAGATAACGGTCAGGACAACGGCAACGGCGTACAGGAAGCGCGACACCGAGTAGATGCCGAGCGTCAGCGCCAGCGGGCCAAGGTGCAAGCCGGCCATAGCAAAGACGCACAGGTAACCGCAGATGGAGACCATCGTGGTCGCCGTCTTGTACTTGCCAAGCTTATCGGCGGCAACGACCACGCCGGCGGCACTCGCGACCATGCGAAGGGCGCTCACCAGAAGCTCACGGAACAGGATAATGAACACGGACCACACGGTCACAGCGCCAAAATCCAAGAACAGCAGCAGAGCCGAGAACACCAGCAGCTTATCGGCAATGGGGTCCAAGAATTTACCGAAGTCGGTAATCTCATTGCGCGAACGCGCCAGATAACCGTCGACCTTATCGGTGCACGACAGGATCACATACAGAATGAAGGCAGCGGCGGCGAGCGGGCCGTCGAAGGTGCTCCAATCTGTACCGGCAACACTCGTGTGAGAAAGCGCCGACACGATCATGAACACCGGGATAAAGACGATGCGAACGCACGTCACGATGTTGGCGGGCGTCCAGACACTCGTCAGTTCCTTATTGCTCTCGTTAGCCACGACGCTCTCCTACTCCACAACATGACCGATAAGCTCATAGCAGAAGCTATCGGTAAACTCGACCGTCAGAATATCGCCCACGGACGCCTCACTGGCGTCCAAGTGCACCGCGCCATCGGAATCGGGCGCCTGGAACCAAGCATGGCCGATCAGCTCGGCGCCGTCCTCGGTCTCCTCGATGCCGTCGACAATCACCTGGGCGCGCTCGCCCACATGTGCGGCGGTGGCGGCAAAACCGAGCGACTCGGCCAGGTCCATGGCCTCCTGGGCGCGCTCGAGCTTGACCTCCTCATCGACCTGACCCTCCATCTTAGCGGCCAGGCTGCCCTCCTCCTGCGAGTAGGCAAAGACACTCGTGTAGTCAAAGCCGACGGTGTCCATAAAGTCGATAAGGTCGCGGAACTCGTCGTCGGTCTCGGTCGGGAAGCCGACCATGGCCGTGGAACGGATCACGATGCCGGGGATACGCTCACGCAGATCGCGGAACAGGTCCTCGAGCTCCTGGCGCGAACCAGAACGGCGCATAGCCTTGAGGATGCGCGCGTCGCAGTGCTGCACGGGGATATCGATATAGGGCAGCACCTCGGGCATATCGCGAATCGTATCGATAAGCTCGTCGGTCATGCCCTCGGGCTGCAGATAGAGCACGCGGACCCAGACGTTGTGCGGGCGCACGGCCTCGGCGACGGCATGCAGCAGCTGCGCCAGATTGCGCGGCGAGCCATCGGCGACGTCCTCGTCGGCAAAGTCGGTACCCCAGATGCCCGTGTCCTGGCCGATCAGCACGATCTCGCGCACACCGCCGGCAACCAGGTCGCGCACCTCGGAGATGATGCTCTCGGCATTGCGCGAATGATAGCGGCCGCGGATGTAGGGAATCATGCAGAAGCTGCAGAAGCGGTTGCAGCCATCGGAAATCTTGACGTAGGCGACAGCACCCTCGACGGTACGTTTGACCTGCGGGATATAGGCTGCAATCTCACGCTCGACACCCAGCACGCCATCGATGACCGCCACGACGCCGTCCTCCTCGTCGGCCTTCACAAAGGCAGCGACCTCGGGCAGCTCGTCAGGCAGGTCGTCGCCATAGCGCGACGGCACACAGCCGCACATGACGATGGGACAAGAACGAACGCCGTCCTGAACCTCGTTGGCGAGCTCGAGCGTGGTCTCGATGCTCTCGGACGTTGCGGAGGCGAGGAACGAGCATGTATTGACGATGGCGATATCGGCATCCTGTGGGTCGAATGCCTCCTCGTAGCCCGCGGCGGTCAAAAGAGAACGCATGCGGTCGGTGTCAACCTCGTTCTTAGCGCACCCGAGGGTGATGTAGAGCACGGAGCCCAACGGTGTATCCATGTTGGAGAGCAGTCCTTTCGAATGATATTAGCGGTAGTTGGTGAACTGCAGCGGCTGGCCGTAGTCCTGGTCGCGCAGGAACTGGATCACGGTCTGCAACGCGTCCTTCGAAGCAGAGGAAACACGCAGCTTATCGGCCTCGATAGTCACCTTGACCTTGAGCTTTTGGTCCTTGATGTCCTTGTTGATCTTCTTGGCGGTCGCCTGGTCGATACCCTCGACGATATGGCCGAGCACGCGCACGGTGCCGCCCGATGCCGCCTGCGGAGCATCCCACGAAACAGCCTTGAGGTCGATGCCGCGCTTGATGAGCTTGGAGCTCAGGACATCGATGATCTGCTTGGAGACAAAGTCGGCCGGGGCGTTGATCGTAAAGAGCTTGTCGCCCTTCGAAAGCTCAATCGTGGCGCCGGAATCCTTCAGGTCATAGCGCTGGGAAATCTCGCGCGTGGTCTGCTGGAAGGCGTTGTCGACCTCTTGCATATTGACCTCGGACACGACGTCGAAGCTGGAATCTTTAGCCATGATGTTTCCTTTCGCGTACGAGCGGCTTAATAGCTATCGTACGAATAGTCGGTAGAATCGGTGGGCGTCTGACCGTCAGTTGCGGCATCGGCGCCATCCGTGGACTGGGCATCGGTGCCGTCGGTGGTATCGGTACCGTCGGTGGTGTCGGCACCATCAGAACTTTCACCATTCTCGGAATCGGTCGTCTCCTTCTTGGGAACGGTGATCGTCACACGCGCCACGCCCGAAGTCTTGGTATCGTAACGGACCTTTTCGCCATTCTTGGTAACGGTGACATCGGAAGGCTTGGACGTGGTGATCTCGATCGAGGACTCGGGCGTGTACTCCTGCTCAAAGGGGCCAGTCGCCTGGGCGCCATAGACCGACTTTCCGTCGACCTTGACCTCAATCCACGCGGTCTTTCCCTTGGCAACGGAGACCTTGACCTTCGTCGCCTCGTTCTCTTCCTTTTTAGCCGTCGTCTTGGTGGCGTCCGAACCGGTCGACTCATCCGTCGCCTCATCGGTGTCTTCGTCCTCGTCGACCGTTTCGGTCTTCTTAGAAGACTTCTTGGTCGTCGTCTTGGTAGCAGCAGGCGTCTCGGGCGTGGTTTCGGGCGTCGAAGATGCGCAGCCGCGCAGAAGTACCACGATGAGCACAATCAACAACAGCGCCACGGCACCGATGCCAGCGTAGACGATACGCGGATCGAGCCCGTTGTTTTGAGGAGTACGAGATCCGCCGCGTCCACGACTGGAACTGCTGCGGCCACCTCCCTGGGGCATACGACCACGATTGCTATCGGAACGGCCACGATAGCCACCCTGGCCCTGAAGGCCGCGCTGACCCGAGCGGGGCGCAAGTTCACCGCGGCCTTGATAGCCACGCTGGCCCGAACGCGGAGCCGAAGGGCGCTGGCCACACGGCTGAGATTGAGAGCGAAGACGCGGCGTCACCTGCGTGGTATCGGCATCCGCATAGCCACCGCGAGAGCGTCCCGTAGAGGCACAACGGTAACCGCGATCGGAATAGCCGCCATCTCCGTAGCCGACACGGGGATCGCGCACCACACCGCGGGCAGCGGGAAGCGCACGATCGTCGGGCATAGGCGTGCTGCGGAAACGATCGCGCTGAGAACGGATTTCCTCACTGGACCCCGTCTCGGTAATATAGCCAGCCTGCTGCGGACGCTGACCATAACGCGTTGAGCGACCACCCTGAACCATCAGGAAGCGCCCGTTATCGACAGAGGAACGCGAATTGACGTAGCCGGCGGCGTCCTGAAAACGACCGCCCTGCTGCGACGTCTCGCGTTCGTATGCCATCAGGTCGTCAAAGTAGGCATTGACGACCTCGCGCGGATTGAGGCCCAAAAAACGAGCATAGCTCGAAATCATGCCCTGCGCATAGCCGCGCGGCGGCATCGAAGCAAAGTTACCGGTCTCGAAAAACTCGATGATCTGCGGCCTGATTTTGATGGTGTTGGCGACCTGCTGAATGGAAAGGCCCATTCGGCGACGCTGCTCGAGCAGCATGTCACCAAAGCGTGCAGCCATCAGAATCCTCCAAACTCACGATCTTCACGTGCCATCTCGGCGTCGACAGATTCCAGCGCGGCAAGCCCCTCCTCGTCCAACAGGACCTCGCGCGGCTTGGAACCGTCGGGCGGGCCGACGACACCCTTTTCTTCCAGCATGTCCATAATACGCCCGGCACGCGCATAGCCAACCTTCAGACGACGTTGCAGGCCAGATGTGGAGCCAAGCTGCGATTCCACCACAATATGGGCGGCTTCCCAAATGAGCGGATCATCGTCTTGCGGCTCGGCGACTCCGGTGCGGACAATGCCGCCGCCACCAGCCATGGACATGGAAGCGGGCGCCACGGCGGACAGAATCTCCTCGTGGTAGTCGGGCTCGCTCTGCGACTTGACGAACTCGACAATCTCGTTGATCTCATCATCCGAGACAAAGCAGCCCTGGATACGGCGGGGCTTGCCCCAGTCGACCTTGGAGAACAGCATGTCGCCCAAACCGGTGAGCTTCTCGGCACCCATCTGGTCGATGATGACGCGCGAGTCGATGCCCGTGGCGACGTTAAAGGCGATGCGGTTGGTGATGTTGGCCTTGATAAGGCCCGTCACCACGTTGGAGCTGGGGCGCTGCGTGGCAACGATAAGGTGAATACCGGCGGCGCGGCCCAGCTGTGCAATACGCACGATCGAGGCCTCGACATCCTTACCGGCGACCATCATCAGGTCAGAGAGCTCGTCAATGATAATGACCAGGTAGGGCATCTTTTGCGGCGGGTTGTCGTAATGCTCAAACTCGCCGGCGGCCTGCTTTTCGTTATAGGTCGAAATCTTACGGACGTTGAGGCGTTCGAATACCTTCAGGCGGCGCTCCATTTCGGACACGGCCCACTGCAGGGCGCTCGCGGCCTGCTTGGGCTCGGTCACCACGGGCACATAGAGATGCGGCAGACCGTTATAGCCCGCAAGCTCGACGCGCTTGGGGTCGACCATGATCAGGCGAACGTCCTCGGGAAGGGCGCGCATGAGCAAGGTCGTGATGATGGAATTGATCATCACCGACTTACCAGAACCGGTCGTACCGGCGATCAACAGGTGAGGCATCTTGGCGAGGTCGGCGACGACCGGCGTGCCCTCGGCGTCGCGGCCGATGGCAAGCTCGAGCGGACCGCCCTTCACATAGGGCAGCACGTCGCCCAGGTTGACGTTCTGGCGCTTGCGGTTGGGAATCTCGATGCCCACGAGCGAGGTGCCGGGGATCGGGGCAAAGATACGAACCGACTGGGCGGCGAGCGAAAGCGCAATATCGTCCTCGAGGCTCGAAATCTTGCTCACGCGCTCGCCCTCGCCAGGTTGCAGCTTAAAGGTCGTCACCGTGGGGCCGGCGATCCAGCCGACCACGCGGGCACTGCGGCCAAACTCAAGCAAGGTGGATTGCAGTGACTCAGCGGTCTGCTCCAGCTCCTTATCCGAAGACGCGGCAGAAGCCGACTGCGGGTTGGCATGTAGGATTTCGAGCGGCGGAAGCTTGAGGCCGTCCTCTTCTTCGCCCTCGTTATCTGCGGCGCCACCGTCCGCTCCCCCATCGCTAGCCGCAGCCGATTCGACGGCACTCGAGGCAGGCGCATCGGCAACCTTGGGATGCTTCAAGAAGTCGGGAATCTGAGGTGCTGCCGAGACAGGATTCACGGCAAACGGCGGCTCGAACTCGTCGATCTTATCGGGGTCGTCTTCCATCGAAAGCTGGCCGGTTACCTGGTCGCGCTTTGCATGGCGACGCGGCAGCAAAGTTGTCTTTGCGGTCTCAATCGGAGCCTCGTCGTCCTCGTCATCGCCCTCGGTGAGCTCAATCTCGCTATCGGACCAAGACGGGTCGGGCTCGCTTGTATTGAGCTTAGGCGCAGCCTTGCCCTTCTTGGCATGGCGGCGCGGCAGCAGCGTCGTCTTAGCGCGCTCAACCTCAACCGACTCGGACACGTCGACAAACGGATTCTCGTCCTCGTCGTCATCGTCCAAAACCGGGTCCACATCGTTGTCCATGACCGTGGTCACGGCAGCATCGGAGCCCTTTTGACGAAGAATGCTCAGGTGCGGACGGGCAACGCCGGGCACCGACAGGGCTTCGTCGTCACCCCACGGGCTGGCGTTGACATCGGCACGACGGCGCTCGGCAAAATCGGCCGCACGGTCGCGAGCAGAGCGCAGCACGCCACCCACCGAAAAGCCGATGATGACCAAGCCCACGACGACAAGGCCCAACAGGACTACCATCGCGATAGGCTTACCCAGGGCATTCTGCAGCGCACTCGCAATAAACGCACCGATGTAGCCACCCGAGGCGGACAAATTTTGCGGCGTGAACATAAGGTCACACGAGACACTCGTACCCGGCACCATCAGCGAAAGAATGGAGACGACGGCGATAAAGACCACGGCTCCGCCCGCAACAGAGCGCACGTTGAGCGGCGAGTCCTCGCCTAAAAAGAGCGTGGCGGCAAACAGCAAAATAACGATCGGCAGCACGTAGGCGCCCAGACCAAAGCCCAGGTGGTAGAAACCGGCAACCGCAGCCGTCACGGGCGCTGTTGCCGGAGAGATCACGGCAATGAAGGACGCGATCGCCAAAACGGCGATGACCACACCGGCGATATCGCGATTGGCCGAAGGCTCGACCAAGGGCTCAAACTCATCGAACTCGGACTCGTGGCCCTTATTGGCACGCAGATGGGAACCGGCACCCTTAGCAGATGCCGGTTGGTTATTGGCCTTATTGCCTTTGGCGTTTTGTGCAGATCCGCGCGCCAAACTAAACCTCCATGACGACCGGGATGATCATCGGACGAGTGCGCGTACGACTCCAGATAAAGTTAGAGAGCGAGTCGCGCACGGCCTTGCGAATGGCATCGGAACCGCTGCTGGTAAAGCTGAACTTACCCTTCTCGATCGTCTTCATAATGGACGCGGAGGCATCCTCGGAGAACTGGTCGTCGATGGCAAACGAGACGCCGCGGCCCGAGAACTCGATGGCCTCGATCTTCTTATGTTTGAGGGAGACGATGGCAACGGCCGTGACCATACCGTCGTTGGCGAGCTTCTGGCGATCGCGCAGGACGATGGGGTCGGTATCGCCGATACGCAGGCCGTCGACGTAAACGACACCGGACTCGACGGGCGTACCGCGCTTGACGATACCACCGCGCATCTCGAGCGTGTCGCCGTTATCGAGGATAAAGATATGATCGTCCTTGATGCCCATCTTGCGGGCCAGCTGGGCATGGGCGCGCAGATGCACGGCCTCACCGTGAACCGGCATAAAATACGTGGGCTTGGCCATGGCCATCAGGAGCTTGAGCTCCTCCTGGCTACCGTGACCCGAGACGTGGACGAGAGCGCGGTTCTTATCCCACACGTCGCAGCCGAGCTTGGCCAGGCTGTTGACGACCTGCTGGACGGCCTTCTCGTTGCCAGGAACGGGAGTTGCCGAGAGGATAACGGTATCGCCCTCGTGGATGGAGAGCGTCTTGTGCTCGCCATTGGCCATGCGGGACAGGGCCGACAGCGGCTCGCCCTGCGAACCAGTGCACATGACGACGATCTTGTCGTCAGGCAGGTTATCGATATCGAAGGCATCGATGATATCGGCATCATCGATGTTGAGATAACCGAGCTCGCGCGCCACGCGGGTGTTCGTGAGCATGGAGCGACCGGTCACAACGACCTTACGGCCGCACTTGCGGGCGGCATCGCAGATCTGCTGCAAACGATGGATGTGGCTCGAGAACGATGCGACGAACACGCGACCCGGGGCGTTCTTGATGGCGTGCAGCAGGTTGGGACCAACCTCGGCCTCGGACTTGGTAAAGCCGGGAACCGTGGCATTGGTGGAGTCGGAAAGCAGCAGGTCGATGCCCTGCTTGGCAAAGCGGCTGATAGCGGCATAGTCGGGCGTGACGCCATCGATGGGCGTCTGGTCGAGCTTAAAGTCGCCGGTGTGCATAACGGTGCCCTGATTGGTGCGGATGAACACGCCCAGAGCGCCGGGGATGGAGTGCGTCATCGAGAAGAAGTCGAGCGAGATGCCGCCGAGGTTGACATGGCTGCCGCCCTTGACCTCGCGGAACTTAGGCGCGCGGATGCGGAACTCGGAGAGCTTGCCCTCGATAAAACCGAGCGTCAGCTTGCTCGAGAAGATGGGCACCTTGTTGTTGAGGTCCTGCAGCAGGTACGGAAGCGAACCGGTGTGGTCCTCGTGGCCGTGAGTGACGATGATACCGCGGAGCTTCTCCTCGTTCTCCAGAACATAGGTGTAGTCGGGAAGCACCAGGTCGATACCGGGCTGGGAGTCATCCGGGAACATAAGACCGGCGTCGACGAGCACCATGTCGTCGCCGTACTCGAAGACCGTCATGTTCTTGCCGATGCCGTCAAGGCCGCCGAGCGGAATGATCTTCAAAGGAGATGATTTTTTAGCTGCCATAGGTAAGTGTGGTTTCCTTTCTTCGAAACGGGTCTGGAACAACCGACGGGGCGCTTCTGGCAAACCGACCGCCGGGAACGTACAAATATGCATCGCAGAGTCGATGCAATAACCACAGTATGATACCCATTTGCCCACCAACAGACCACCCATGCATCAAAGCCCCATCCAAACCGGTCTATCCCGCCGGTTTCCCGTGGGGCGGGCACTGATGAAGTTTCCTGCTCTACAGTCCTGCTCACGACGGAGGCCACATTAAGTGGCCTCCTGTTCGTGCGGAACTCGCGATAAACTTCATCAGTGCCCGCCCCACGGGAAACCTGCCAAAAAGGGACAGGTTTATTTTGGTCGGTTTTATCTGGGAAGATGCTGCTGCGGCTATCTACAGATCTGAAATCTGACTACTGAATAGACTGTCTAACTAAATAGCGAGCGGCACTAACCAGTCCTTTTGCTTGCGCCCGGGAGGGACGCATATGAAGTTTATCGCGAGTTCCGCACGCAAAGGAAAGCACTTAATGTGCTTTCCGTCTTGCGCAGGACTGTAGAGCAGGAAACTTCATATGCGGCCCTCCCGGGCGCAAGCAAAAGGGCGACCCCTGTCCGGAGTCGCCCTTGCGGTGCTGGTTATGTACGGCTGTTACTCGGCGTCGTGGTGACGGCGGGGCTTGCGACCTCCGTTGTCACCGGGACGGCGCGGACGGTCGCTGCGCTCGGAACGCTCGCGACGCGGACGCTCACGGCGCTGGAAGTGCTCGCCGTCGCCCTCGGAGGAACCCTCGGCGCGAGCCGGGGCCTCGGGCTTGTCAAGACGATCGAGCGAGATCTTGCCGCGATCGTCGACCTCGATGACGACGACCTTGACCTCGTCGCCCACGTTGAGGACGTCCTCGACCTTCTCCACACGACCCTTGGCGACGCGAGAGATGTGCAGCAGGCCGTCCTTACCGGGCAGCAGGTTCACGAAGGCGCCGAAGGGCTGGATGGAGACCACGCGACCGGTGTACTCCTCGCCCGGCTCGGGAACCTTGATGATGAGCTTGATGCGCTCGACAGCCTGGTCGACGGACTCGCCGGTGCCGCCGACAAAGACGGTGCCATCCTCCTGGATGTCGACCGAAGCGCCGGTCTCGTCCTGGATACCACGGATGACCTTGCCGCCGGAACCGATAACGTCGCGGATCTTGTCGGTCGGGACCTGGATGGAAACGATGCGCGGGGCGGTGCTGCGCGTGGCGTGGCGCGGCTCGGGAATCACGTCGAGCATCTTCTGCAGGATGAAGGCGCGACCCTCCTTGGCCTGCTGCAGGGCGCGGGCCAAGATGTCGAAGGTAAGACCGGTGGCCTTGTTGTCCATCTGCAGGGCGGTGATACCCTCGGTGGTGCCGGTGACCTTAAAGTCCATATCGCCCAGGAAGTCCTCGAGACCCTGGATGTCGGACAGGACCACGGTCTTGCCCTCCTCCTGGATCAGGCCCATGGCGATACCGGAGACCGGGCGCTTAATGGGCACGCCGCCGTCCATAAGGGCGAGCGTGGAGCCGCAGGTCGAGGCCATCGAAGAGGAGCCGTTGGACTCCATGACCTCGGAGACGACACGGATGGCGTAGGGGAACTCGTTCTCGTCGGGGAGCACCGGAAGCAGGGCGCGCTCGGCCAGGTTGCCATGGCCGATCTCGCGACGCTTGGGGCTGCCCATACGGCCGGTCTCGCCGGTGCAGAACGGCGGGAAGTTGTAGTGGTGCATGTAGCGCTTGCCCTCGGTGGGCTCGATGGTATCCAGACGCTGACCCTCGTTGAGCATGCCGAGCGACAGGACGGAAAGCACCTGGGTCTGGCCACGCTGGAACAGGCCGGAGCCGTGAACGAGCGGGAGATAGTTGTCCTTCACCATGATGGGGCGAATCTCATCGGCGGCACGACCGTCGACGCGCTCGCCGGTCTCGACGACCATGGTACGCATGGCCTTCTTCTCGAGCTTCTTGAGCGCCACGGGGATCTCGCGCTCCCAAGCGGCCTGCTCCTCATCGGTGAACTCGGCGCGGATGGACTCCTTCAGAGCCTCGACCTTACCGATACGGGAGAGCTTGTCGGCGTCGCGAAGGGCGGCAGCCATCTCGTCGTAGTGGGCGAAGATGCGCTCCTGGACCTCCTCGACGGGCTGGTCAAGCGGGTACTCCTTCTTGACGATGGGGCCGTTGACCTGCTCCCACTCGGCGACGAACTCGTCCTGGGCCTGGCAGAAGGCGGCAAGGGCCTCCTGGCCAAACTTCATGGCGGCGAGCATGTCGTCCTCGGAGATCTCCTCGGCGCCGGCCTCGACCATCGAGATGAAGTCGGCAGAGCCGCCCAGCTCCAGGTCCAGATCGGAGTTCTCGCGCTCCTCATAGGTGGGGTTGACGATAAACTCGCCGGTCTCCACGTTACGGCCGATACGCACGCAGGCAAGCGGGCCCTCGAAGGGCACGCCGCCGAGCGTCATGGCCAGGGAAGCGCCCATGACGTTGATGACGTCGAAGGGGTTGACCTGGTCGGCGACGAGCGAGGTGGCGACGATGTGGACCTCGTTGCGGAAGCCGTCCGGGAAGCTCGGGCGAATCGGGCGGTCAATCATGCGCGCGGTGAGCGTGGCCTTCTCGCTGGGACGGCCCTCACGCTTGAGGTAACCACCCGGGATGCGGCCGGCTGCGTACATTTTCTCGTTGAAGTCGACGGTCAGCGGGAAGAAGTCGTAGTTCTTGCGCTCCTTGGAGACGACCACGGTATCGAGCATCGTGGTGTCGCCCTGCTTGACCAGGCAGGCGCCGGTGGCCTGCTTGGCAAGCTCGCCCGACTCAAAGGTGTAGGTCTTGCCGTACAGCTCAAAGGTCTTGGATACGAGTGTCATTGTTCTCCTTTACCCCACAGGCCCCTTGCCTGCGGGCTTCTCATGTGACGCGGGCCCCCTGCCCCCGCCACGCTTCAGAGCGTGATTGTTCGCGCCCTTACACAAAAAGAGCGCCCCGCTGCGCAGGACGCTCTTAGCATGTACAAATCCTTACTGGATGTTGTCGCGGATGCCCAGAGCCTTGATGAGCTCACGGTACTCGACGATGTCGTTCTTCTTGATGTAGGAGAGAAGACGACGACGACGGCCGACGAGCATGAGCAGGCCACGACGAGTGTGGAAGTCCTTCTGGTGGGACTTCATGTGCTCGGTCAGCTCCTTGATGCGCTCGGACAGGATGGCGACCTGAACCTTGGGGTTGCCGGTGTCAACCGGGGTGTTACCGAACTGGGCAGTCAGCTCCGCCTTGCGCTCTTTGGAAACAGTCATTGTTTCACCTTTCGTTTCTTGTCGCCCGCGGGCGACGCGATTCGCCTCGGACTGGGAAGCCGCCGGTGGAGCGAGCATCCAAGGTCGAGGTACCAACAGGTCGGTATGTTACCACAAGCAGCCCGCGCCTGTGCATCATCACCGACCCAACATGAATTCCATCGCACGGAGGCGCTGATCGGCGTGCGTCGCAGCCCAAACATGTGAAAGCCCCAACAAAAAGGCAGCGGTATGAGGGTCGACCCTCTCGGCCATAAGTGCATCGAAGGTCATGGACATAAGGGCGCGCAGCCACGCGACCTCACCGGTCGACACCAGCTCGGCACCCGGAACGCTCGACGCGCACGACCCGCACATGAGACCGCCCGCCCGGGGCGAAAAATACGACAGCATGGGGTCTCCGCACAGCACGCAGGCCGA
The DNA here is from genome assembly GCF_003457875.1 of Collinsella sp. AF28-5AC. NCBI lineage: Bacteria > Bacillati > Actinomycetota > Coriobacteriia > Coriobacteriales > Coriobacteriaceae > Collinsella > Collinsella sp. AF28-5AC. The sequence continues at coordinate 34,708 of NZ_QRTA01000012.1, forward strand.
AAAATCGGGTCGATAGCCAACGTGCGACAGCAGCTTAAAGACATATGCAGCCACGAGCAGGTCCATATGCGCCGCATCGAGGCCGTCGCCCACCAGGGCAAGCGCGCGCTGTGTAATGGCAAAGGTAAACGGGTCCTCGGCGTCCTCGAACGAGCACACGCGCGCGACCTCGGCGATCGCGCTTGCGGCGCAGGTCGTCTCGTAATCGGGCGCAGCGCCGAGCGGCGCCTCCATAAGCTCGGCCTGGGAAACCACGTCGAGCGACCGTCCATGCGCGAGCAGCATATCAACAGTACAGAACAGCTCGCAGCGCGCAGCCAGGCGCCCACCGGGTTTGCGGGCGCCCTTTGCCACGGCACGAACCTGCCGACCCCGCTCGTCAAGCATCGTCAGGATCAGGTCCGTCTCTTTGAGCTTCGTCTTGTCGAGGACGAGCACCTTCGTGCGATATGTCCGGGAACCTGCCATGCGCGCCGCGCGCCCTTAGTCCTCGGCGTTGTAACCAAAGCGGCGAATCTGGGCCTCATCGTCGCGCCAGCCAGCCTTGACCTTCACATCCAGCTCCAAAAAGACCTGCGTGCCAAAGATGCGCTCAAGATCGCGACGGGCGTCGATACCGATATGCTTGATCATCTCGCCGCCCTTGCCGATGATGATGCCCTTTTGGCCCTCGCGCTCGACGTAAATGGTGGCATGCACGCGCAGCACCTTCTTGGTCTGCTCGAGCGCATCGCAGATCACGCCGACGGAGTGCGGAATCTCATCACGGGTGCGGCGCAAGACCTTCTCGCGCACAAACTCGGCAACGAGCGTCTCATCGGAAGCGTCGGTACCCATGTCCTCGGGGAACCAACGCGGACCCTCGGGCAAAAAGTGCGCAACGGTCTCGATGAAGGCGTCGACGTTGAAGTTCTTGACCGACGACGTCACGATCTCGTCGTCATAGTCCATCAGCTCATGGGCCGCCTTAAGCTGCTCCATAACCTGTGCGGGATCGGCCTCATCGGCCTTGGTAAGCACCAGGACCTTCTTGCAACGGGCGCTCTTGACGCGCTCGGCAACCCAGGCATCTCCCCTGCCGATAGGCTTGGTGGCGTCAATCAAAAAAGCGACGACGTCGACATCATTCAGCTCGAACAGCGCGCTCTTATTGAGCTCGGAGCCCAGGCCGTCCTTGGGCTTGTGGATACCCGGGGTATCGACAAAGACCAGCTGGTAGCCGGGGCGGTTAACCACGGCGCGCATGCGGCGGCGGGTCGTCTGGGCGACCGGCGAGGTGATGGCGACCTTTTTACCATAACAGGCGTTGAGCAGCGTGGACTTGCCGGCGTTGGGACGACCGACCAGGGCAACGAAGCCGCTGCGGAAACCGGGCTCAACGTCGCCAAAGCCCATGGAGCCATCGTCCTCGTCGCACAGGGCGTCAAGCTCCTCGTCGCTCATGCCCTCAAACGGGTCAAACTCCTCAACCTCCTCGAACTCGTCGGCATCCACCGCGTCCCTGGACTCGTCGTCCAGGATCTCGTCGTTAGGCTGCATAGTGTCGGACATGGGAATCCCTTTCTAAATAAAGCCGAGCGCGTGGGCAAATACCAGCAAGCCCACAATCGCGGCGGTGATGGAAAGAACGTATACGGAGGCGGCGGCGATATCCTTCGCACGCTTTGCCAGCGGATGGAGCTCCTGGGTCGCCAGATCGACAATCGCCTCCATGGCGGTGTTGCAAAGCTCGCCGTGAATCACCAAGCCACAACAGATGATAACCATGCCCCACTCGGCAATGTCGAGCCCCACGATGCAGCCGGCAATGACGGTGCACACGCCCGCCACGAGCATGACCTTAATGTTGCGCTCGGTCTTGACGGCGGTGACGAAGCCCTCCAAAGCGTAGGAAAACGACTTTAAGAAGGACGGATGGTCCTTGTTCGATCCGGGAATCATAGACGGCTCCTAGTCGTGGGCGTGGTTGGTGATGGGGCCGACGTGGACCAGTTTGGGGTCCTCGCCGCGCTCGAGCGCCAGATCGCGCAGGATGGCGTCCTCGCGCGCCTCCATGACCTCGGCCTCGTCGTCCTCGATATGGTCATACCCCAGCAGGTGCAGCATGCCATGAACGAGCATCAGGCGGCACTCATCGGCAGGGCTATTGCCAAAGCCGGGGGCCTGACGGGCAATGACCTGCGGGGCCAAGATGATATCTCCGAGCTCGAGCGTCTCGTCGGCGGGAATATCCTCGTCAAAGGCCGAGTCGCATTCAAACGAGAGGACATCGGTGGAACGGTCGATACCGCGCCACTCGTGGTTGAGCTCGTGCATCTCGTCCTCATCGACATACGAAAGGGAAATCTCGACTTCACGCTCAACGCCCTCGGCGGCAAGCACGACCTCGCAGATGTGCTCTACCTCTTGCGCGTCGAGCAGCGTATCGAGCTCGGCATCATTGCTGATCAATACACTCAACGGGACTCCTTTCGGTCGTGCACGCGTTTCTCGCGCACATCATCATAAGCATCGTACGCCTCGACGATACGCCCCACCAAAGCATGGCGCACCACGTCGGCACGCTCGAGGTGAGAAAATGCGACATCGTCGACACGGCCCAAAATCTGCTCGACGTCGGCAAGACCGCCGCGACGACCCACCAGGTCGCGCTGACTCAGGTCGCCAGTAATCACAAACTTGGAGTTAAAGCCCAGGCGCGTCAGGAACATCTTCATCTGCTCGGGCGTGGTATTTTGCGCCTCATCGAGCACCACGAAGGCGTCGCTCAGCGTGCGGCCGCGCATGTAGGCAAGCGGGGCGATCTCGATCACGCCGCGCTCCATGAGCTCATCGGTGCGCTCGCGATCCATCATGTCAAAAAGGGCGTCGTAGAGCGGACGCATGTAAGGATCGATCTTTTCCTCAAGGGTACCGGGCAAAAAGCCCAGGTTCTCCCCCGCCTCGACAACCGGACGCGTCAAGATCAGACGGCCCACCTCGTGACGCTTGAGCGCGGCAACGGCGAGCGCCATGGCCAGATAGGTCTTGCCGGTACCGGCAGGACCCAGGCCAAAAGTGATGGTATGCGAGCGGATGGCATCCACATAGCGCTTTTGGCCGAGCGTTTTGGGGCGAATGGCACGGCCGCGATATGAAAGCAGCACATCATCGCGAAGCGACGTAGCCTCGTGCTCACCGTCGCGCAAGACGGCCAGACAGCGAGAGACATCGTCGGCAGACAGCGTGCGTCCGGCAGCCGCCTCGCGAAAAGCATGCTCGAAAAAGCGCGCCACGAGCTCCACCTCGTCCGGATCACCGCTCACGGCGATACTGTCGCCACGGGCGACCACGTGAGCGCGAACCAAGCTCTCGAGCGCACGAAGGACGCCGTCGCCGGCGCCCAAAACGCGCGAGGGGTCAATACCCTCGGGAACGGTAAGTCTAATCTTCGAGGCTTCCATGAACCTCCCTGCGTGCATGGACCAAGCCGGAATCATCGACTCCGATGATAGCAACATCGAGCAGGCACGGGGCTGTAAGTCCACAGGTATCGTCAAGACGGGCATGATGGAACGAGCCGAGCGTCAGGTTGTCACCATACTCGAGCACGGCACGCTCGACCGTGCCCACGCGACGACGAGCGTCGGCAATAGCGAGCTCCTGTGCGGCGGCCCGCATACGGCGGCTGCGCTCGGCCATAACCTCGGGTGGCACCTGGTCGGGCATGTCGGCAGCAAGGGTACCGGGACGCTTGCTGTAGCGGAACACGTGCATACGCGAGAAACCCACACGGCGGCACAGCGCCAGCGATTCCTCGAACTCCTCGTCCGTCTCACCAGGAAAACCGACGATGACATCGCACGAAAGGAACGCCTGGGGCAAGATGGCACGAATCATACGCACCGTGTCCTCAAAGGCCTCGGCGCTATAGGGACGGCCCATGCGATGCAGGGTCGCCGTGCAACCGGACTGCACGGGCAGGTGCAAAAACGGGGCGATACGCTGCGGATAGCGCGCCATAACCTTAAGCAGGCGCTCGGAGATATCCATGGGCTCGACCGAGGAAATGCGCACATGCGGAATAGACGTGCGCTCCATGATGGCCTCGAGCAGCTCATCGATTTCGACGTGCTCGTCGGTCGCGCTCTTGCCATCGTAGGCACCCAGGTTCACACCGGTCAGCACCACCTCGGGCACGCCGGCCTCCTGGGCCTCGCGAACTTGCTCGAGCACGGACTCGACGGGCACGGAGCGCTCGGGGCCGCGTGCCTTCCACACAATGCAATAGGTGCAGCGATGGTTGCAGCCGTCCTGAATCTTCACGCCCAGGCGAGAGCGACCGAGCGCATCGACCACCTCGCCATCGCTGCAGGCGGGAACGCTATCGGATTCGACACCCAGCACCTCGCAGACGCGCTCGGCGACGTCAATCTTGGACGGCTCGGCGATCACGCGATCGGAGAGCTCCAGCAACTCCTCGGGATGCAGGTTGACGACGCAGCCGGTTACGACCACGTAAGGCTCGCCCGGATAGGCCAGCGCATGACGGACGGCCTTACGGGTCTTGGCCTCGGCCTCGCCCGTAACGGCACAGGTGTTAATGACGATCAGATCGGCATCCTGCGGCTCCACAATAGCAAATCCCAGGCGCATAAGATCGGCAGTGATACGGTCGGACTCAACCCGGTTGACGCGGCAGCCGAGGTTGACGACAGAGATATGAGGTGCGAGCACGCGGGCTCCTTAATCGAGGATATCGTCGAGGGCACTCTTGATACGGTCGGTCACCGACTTCTTACCGGAAGCGACGTCATCGCCCATCTCATCGGCAAAAGCGCGGAGCAGCTCGCGTTGCTTATTGGAAAGATTGGTGGGAACGACCACGCGCAGTTGCACGATCAAGCGGCCACGCGAACCGCCACCGCCAATGCGCGGCATGCCGTAATTATTGACGCTCACGGTGTCACCGTACTGGGCGCCGGCGGGAACCGTCACCTTGACGACCTCGTCGGGCATAATGCCCTCGACCTCGATCTCGCAGCCAAGCGCAGCCTGCGCAATCGAGATATCGCTCAGGAGGTACAGGTCGTCACCGTTGCGCTTAAAACGCTCGTGGTCGGCAACACGAACGTTGACGATCAGGTCGCCCGAGGGCTCACCGCGAAGGCCTGCCTCGCCAAAGCCGCTCACGCGCAGCTGGCGACCGGTCGAAACGCCGGCGGGGATATCGATGTCGATCTTTTCGTGCGAAGGTGTGCGGCCCTGACCGTCGCAGGTCTCGCAGGGATGGTCGATGACCGTGCCCTCACCGTGGCAGTCGGGGCAAGGCGAAGAGGACTGAACCTGGCCCAGGAACGAGCGCTGGACCGTCGTGACATAGCCTGTGCCGTGGCAGAGGCTGCACTGCTTTTCCTGTGCGCCCTCGGCCCTACCAGTGCCGTTACAATCCTCGCAGGGGGCAAGGCGGTCATAGCTGATCGTCTTTTTGCAACCGAGCGCCGCCTCCTCAAGGGTCACCGAAAGGGAGATCGCCATATCGCGGCCGCGACGACGCTCACGGCGATTTCGGGCGCCACCGCCGGCACCGCCGCCAAAGAACGACGAGAAGAGGTCGTCCATGCCCATGCCGCCAAAGATATCGTTGATATCGACGTAGCCCGAACCACCAGGGCCGTCCGCGGTGCCGTAACGGTCGTAGTTAGCACGCTTCTGCTCGTCGGAAAGAACGGAATAAGCCTCGTTGAGCTCTTTGAACTTGGCCTCGGCCTCGGGGTCGTCCGAAACGTCCGGGTGTACGGTACGGGCCTTCTTTAGAAACGCGCGCTTAATCGTCCGCGCATCGGCATCCTTGTCGACGCCAAGTACCTCGTAGTAATCCCTATTTTCCGACACGACCGAATCCTTCCGACTTTCATTATTGTCACAGTGCGTCCTATACCCAAGCTGGGCCGGCCGCAAACAGAGGGCTAGATGTTATTGCATTGCGTAGGGCGAAAGCATGGCACGTTGCGAGCAGCTCGCAAACCAAACCGACACGAGCGCAAACATAAATCCGTTGGCAAAACCGTTGGCAAACTGCATCGCGCCGCGCTTCCACCACAGCAGGCTGCGATGCAGTACGCCGTCCGAGAGCACCATGAACAGGCCCATGGCAAACGGAATAAAACACATCACGGCAAAGGCCGAGAACACACCCGAGATGGCCGACAACACCAAAAAAGGCGCCACGATGCCCATCAGGTAAAAACCGGTACGGGCCTTGCCTTCCAGGCGCTCGGCCTCAACATGGGCGCGACCGACCAAATCGCCACCCGAGGCACCGTTGGTGCCGGCGTGACCCATACCGCCAATACGGACCTCGTCGCCATCGTGCGTGCCGGCAGGAAACTCAATTGTCTGCTCGGAGGTCACACGGGTCCGCCCGCTGCCGCCGCAATCGGGGCAGGGGTCGGCGACGACCTTACCGGAACCTCCGCACTCGGGGCAGACCGACTGAAACGTGCCGGCACCGAACAGAAAGGACAGGTCGACGTCGATGTGGCCACGACCGCCGCAGCTCGGACAGGTATGTGCATGCTCGGACGAGACGGAACCCGAGCCTCCGCAGTGACCACAGGTATCGAAGCGCGTATAGCGGACGGTCTTGCGGGCACCGCCCTTGGCCTCCTTGGCGTCGAGCTTAATATCGACGACCACGTTGGCGCCGTTCTCGGGATTATAGGCAGCCTGCCCGCGACGCGGCTGGCCCCAGGCGCCACCAAAGGGAAAGCCGCCCTCAAAGGGATTACCATAGCCTGCGCTGCCGGCGTAGCCGCTGCCATAGGGCGAAGCCGTAGGAGCGCCGGCGAAGGGGTTGCCCGAGCGCATGGCGTCGTAGCGCGCACGCTTCTGCTCGTCCGAAAGCACGGCATAGGCCTCGGAAACCTCTTTGAACTTTTCCTCGGCATCCGGTTCTTTATTGACGTCCGGATGGAGCTTGCGGGCCTTTTGCTGGAAGGCCTTCTGTATATCACGCGAGGTGGCGTCCTTGGAGATACCCAAAATCTCGTAGTAATCTTTTTCGTTCATCGTCGCCATGCGCGGCAACCTCCTGCTCACAGCAGCGTATATATTGCGGTAATTCTACCCGAGCGACCTAGGCTAGACCCCAAAACAGCTCGAACAGCACATTTCCATCGAGCCAGCCCAAGTGGGTGGGCGCTAAACGAGCACGGACGCGACCTGCGATAACGTCTTTCGAGATGACGCGCCCCGCATGTCCTTCAATATAATCGGGCACCCAAGTGGCAAGGCCCAACTCGAGCGCACGGTCACAGGCCGCCGCCAACTCATCTGCAGCGATCACGCTTGCCAAGCGAACCAACAGGTCGGGCCCAATGCCACGCGTCATGCGGCAGGCGAGCATCAGATCCTCGGCCGCAGCCTCGCGCTGCGACAGATACTCGGCATCAAACGCCGTCGCATCATCGTCACGTTGCACCAAGCGCACGCGATACGCATCGCCGCGAGCGGGCACGTCGGGAAACAGCCCGGCCAAGCGATCGAAATCCTCGGCGTCGAGCATACCGGCGGCAGAGCGACCCAAACCCAGATAGCCCCGTCCAGTCCAATAGGCAATGTTGTGGGCGCACTCATGTCCGTCGAGCGCGTAGCTTGCCACCTCATACGGGTGATAACCGGCCGCACCCAGACGCTCACGCGCTGTGTCCATGCACGCAGCCTGAAAATCCTCGTCGGGCTCGAGCGACTCGTCGCGACACGCCATGCGGTAGAGCGGCGTGCCCTCCTCGAGCGTGAGCGGGTACACCGACACATGATGCGGCGCCGCCGCCAAGACGCCATCGAGCGTGCGCTGCCAGCTTACGGCGGTCTGCCCGGGAAGACCGCACATCAGGTCGCAGGACACATCGAGCCCGGCATCCCTGACCATCGTGATGGCAGCGAGCGCCCGATTGGCATCGTGAATGCGGCCAATGGCGGTAAGTTCGGCGTTATCGAGCGTTTGCACGCCCAGAGAGACGCGTGTGACACCAACCTTGGCGAGCGCAGCGGCAAACTCGGCGGTCAACGACTCTGGATTGGCCTCGCAGGTAAACTCAACAGGCTTGCACCACGCAGAGATACGCCGGGCAAGTTCTACCAGACGCTCCCCTGCCAGCGACGGCGTGCCGCCACCAACATAGACGGTGCGGATGCCCTCGAGCGCTCCGGCGTCGCCAAAGGCATCGAGGCGCGCATACAGCTGCTCAAAATAGGCATCGAGCGCAGCGCTCAGGTCGCACGGAGCAAAACGGCGCGAGTCAAAGTCGCAGTACCTACACTTTTGGGCGCAAAACGGCACGTGCACGTACAGCGCGGTAACGGCCACCGTTAGGCCTCCAGCGGATGAGCGGGCACCGACCCGCCAGCGGCAAGTGCGGCCTCGCAGGCCACCACATCGCGCTCGATATCATCGACCAATGCCATGAACTCCTCGTATGTGGAGCAGCGCACCACTTGGGCGCGCCAGGCGGCAGCATGGGGCATGCCCTTTAGATACCAGCTCGCGTACGTGCGGGCACGCGACATAAGCGGCAGCAGCTCGTGCGTGAGCGTCAGGTGCTCGCGCAGGGCATCCAGGCACTCGACCGAGCTACGCACCGGTACCGGCGTGCCATCGAGCGCAAGGGCGCGAGCATCGCCGAACACCCAGGGGTTGCCATAGATACCACGCGCGATGAACACGGCGCTGGCGCCGGAGCTGCGCAGACGCTCCGCCGCATCCTCGGCCGAGAAAACGTCGCCCGAACCGATCACGGGAATCTCGACGGCATCTGCGACCTCATCGACGACCGACCAATCGGCCTGACCCGTATAGAGCTGCGTGGCACAGCGACCATGTACCGCCACCGCAGCTGCCCCTGCACCCTCGAGCATCTGGGCAAACGTCGCGGCATTGCGGTCTTCGGCGTAAAAGCCCTTACGGATCTTTACGGTCACGGGCACATGCGCCACGCCAACCGTCGCCTCGACGATTTTCTCGGCCAGCTCGGGCGTACGCATAAGCGCCGAGCCCTCGCCCTTGGTGACGACCTTGCGAGCCGGGCAGGCCATGTTGATGTCGATCAGCGACAGGCGATCGCCCACACGTTCCTCGACGGCAGCGACGGCGCTCGCAAACTGATCGGGCTTGGAGCCAAAGAGCTGCACGCAGATCTGCTGCTCCTCATCGGCAGGCAGCACCAGGCGCCAGGTCTTATTGCTGGCATAGGCAAGACCTGCGACGCTTACCATCTCGCTGTAGGCAAGGTTGGCACCGCGGCGGCGGCACATGATGCGATAGGCGGGATCGGTCACGCCGGCCATGGGAGCCATAAGGAACGGCTGCTCGGCATAGGCAGCCAGCAGCCGCGTACTGTATTCAGAGAGCGCCATGAACCTACTCGTCCACCTTGAGGATCGCCATAAAGGCCTCCTGCGGGACCTCGACCGAACCGATGGCCTTCATGCGCTTCTTGCCCTCTTTCTGCTTCTCGAGCAGCTTGCGCTTACGCGAAATATCGCCGCCATAGCACTTGGCCAAAACGTCCTTGCGGCGCGCCTTGACGGTGGAGCGGGCGATAATCTTGTTGCCGATGGCACCCTGAATAGGCACCTCGAACAGCTGGCGCGGAATGATTTCCTTGAGCTTGTCGCACAGACCGCGGGCCAGGCCATAGGCCTTGTCCTTGTGCACGATAAACGAAAGCGCATCCACCTCGTCGCCCGAAAGCAGGATATCGAGCTTGACGAGCTCGGAGGGACGATACTCGTTGAACTCATAATCGAGCGAGGCATAGCCCTTGGTGCGGCTCTTGAGCTGGTCAAAGAAGTCCAGGATGAGCTCGGCGAGCGGCATGTCAAAGCGCATCTCGACCGATTTGCTCGTGAGATGGATCATATCGGTCGTAATGCCGCGGTGCTCGATAGCGAGTTGCATGACGGCACCCGTATACTCGGGCGGGCAGATAATTTTGGCCTTGAGGTAAGGCTCCTCGATGCGCTCGATGCGCGTAGCCTCGGGCAGATCCTGCGGGCTGCGGACATCAATCATCTCGCCGTCGGTCTTGTAGACGTGATAGTCCACCGAAGGGCTCGTGGCGATGAGGTCCAGATTGAACTCGCGCTCCAGACGCTCCTTGACGACCTCCATATGCAGCAGGCCCAAGAAGCCCACGCGGAAACCAAAGCCGAGCGCCACCGAGGTCTCGGGTTCCCACACCAACGACGGGTCGTTGACATGCAGCTTATCGAGAGCGTCGCGCAGATTCTCGTAATCCTTGTTGTCGATCGGGAACAGGCCCGTGTAGACCATAGGCTTGGCCTCGCGGTAACCGGGAAGCGGCTCGGGGCAGGGATTCGACGCCCACGTGAGGGTATCGCCCACGTGCACGGCCTCGGGATCCTTCAGACCCGTGACCACATAGCCCACCTCGCCGACCGTCAGTGCGTCGACCGGCGTCTCGGCGGGACGCTTGACGCCCACGCCATCGACCAAAAAGTCGCCCTCGGCCTGCATCATGCGCAGGGTATCGCCCTTTTTGATGGAGCCGTCAAAGACGCGGACCGTGGCAACGACGCCGCGGTATTCATCGAAATACGAGTCCAGGATGAGCGCCTTGAGCGGCGCGTTCGCATCGCCCTTGGGCGGAGAGATCAAAAATACGATGGACTCCAGCAGATCGTGAATGCCCTCGCCAGTCTTGCCCGATACGCATACGGCATCGTCAGCAGGAATCGCCAGGTCGTCCTCGATCTCGGTCTTGACCTCGTCGGGGTGTGCCGACGGCAGGTCGATCTTGTTGATAGCGGGCACGATATCCAGGTTGGCATTCATGGCGAGCGTCGCGTTGGAGACGGTCTGTGCCTCGACGCCCTGCGTGGCGTCGACGACGAGCACCGCACCCTCGCAGGCGGCCAGCGAACGCGAGACCTCGTAGGTAAAGTCAACATGGCCCGGCGTATCGATCAGGTTGAACTGATACGTCTCGCCATCGTCGGCGTCATAGGAAACGCGGACGGCATTGGACTTGATCGTGATGCCGCGCTCGCGCTCGATATCCATGGTGTCAAGCAGCTGCGACTCCATGTCGCGCTCGTCGACGGTATGGGTGAGCTCGAGAATGCGGTCACTGATCGTGGACTTGCCATGGTCGATGTGCGCAACAATCGAGAAGTTGCGGATGTGGGAAATGTCAATTGAAGTATTCATGCGGACTATCTTACCCGAGCGGTACAAAAAATGGAGCCTGTTCCATAAAACAGGCTCCATTTATGCGCGTAATCTGTGTGGTGTGAAATTTACAACTTAGGCGTTGATGCTGTTCACGAGCTTAGCAAGACCGGACTTGCGGTTGGAAGCCTGGTTCTTGTGGATAACATGCTTAGCGGCAGCCATGTCGAGACGCTTGGTGACGGTCTTGAGGGCAGCCTGGGCCTTCTCGGCGTCGCCCTCGGCGACGGCGGACTGGACGTGCTTGGTCAGCGTCTTGAGCTCGGACTTGACAGCCTTGTTACGCATGCGAGCTGCCTCATTGGTGCGGATACGCTTCTTCTGAGACTTGATGTTTGCCACTTCTGGAGTTCCTTTCGAGTTCCTTGCAAAAAATGTATGACACCTCTGAGACACGGTGAGGTCATGCAAGCGCCTACTATAGCACGCTCCCCCTCAAAGGGATAGAACGAATTTGTCAAATAGGCAGGTATCATCACGATTTTCTCAAGATGTTCGTAATCCAGAGCAAAAGCGCGGTCTGAGAATCGGCCGAACCCTTGAGGGCGAGCTCCACATCGACCGCGCCCTCGAGCGCGGCAACGAGCTCTGCCATCGAAAAGCGACGTGCCCAGGTCAGGTGATTCTTGACCTGCCAGGACTGGAGCTTAAGTGTTGCAGCCAGCTCACGACCCTGTCCGCGCGCATCGAGCGCCTTGGCAACGATAAGCTCGCGGATGCGGCCGCACAGCAATGTGTAAGTCCACACGTAGCTCTTGGCGGGCAGTAGATTGAAGAGCTCGAGCGAGCGTCGCATGTCACGGGCCGAGACCGCATTGAGAAAGTCCCAGGGCTGGACTTCGGCCGTGCGCACGATCCAGCGCTCCACATCGGCAAGCTCAATTTGGGGAGCCTCGACCATCTGGGCAAGCTTGGCCAAGTCGTTATCGATCATGCGGGTGTTCTCGCCCGAGCGCGAAACGAGCTCCTCGGCGGCGGCCGTCGAGATGGACTTTCCATGCTGCGTCGCCATCTGCTGCACGCGGCGCGGGAGCTCCCAGCGCTTGGTGCCCGAACAGTCGATCACGGCCTTCTTGTCAATCTTGGCGATCGCCTTGTAGAGGCGCGTGTTCTTGGCGAGTGAATCGGCTATGACAAGGCAAACCGTCGTCGGGCTGGGACTCGCCAGATACTCGACAAGCGGCTCGGAGATCGCTTTGGCGAGTTTTGAGCAGCCGTCAAGGATTACCAGGCGAAACTCACTGCCCATGGGAAAGGTGTTGAGCGATCCGATAATCGACTCGATATCGGGGTCTTTGGTCATATCGCGCTCGTCGAGGTTGAACTCGACCATGCCCGTCTTTTCCAGACGCGCCTTCATACGCGAGACGGCATGGTCGCGTTTGACTCCGTCGGTACCGACGATCAGATATGCCGGCAACAGACCGGTTTCGGACATCGCGCTCCCCTCCCGCAGGCTCTCGTGTTTGTACCGTGCCATTCTAGCCCAGGGGTTGGTCCCGCGCCAACGACAGCATCACGGTCGCTGGCATCGCATGGCAAAACCGGCTGCAGTCGGCGAAACGGTAATGTCTCCTTGTTCGATGGTACATGCGAACGCGCCGCCCGCATCGCGAACGGCATCGATACAGGTATCGGATGGATGACCGTAGCGGTTGCCCTCACCCGCACTCGCAATTGAGAGCTCGGGTTTAAGCGTTTCCAGCAGCTCTGTATCGACGGAAACTTTTGAGCCGTGATGCCCCAGCTTGAGCACATCGATATCGCCCACCTCCTGTACAAACTCGCGCTCCTGATCGAGCTCGGCGTCCCCCGTGAGCAGCATGCGCAATCTCTTGCCTTCTTGGGCATAGGAGAGCAGCAAGACAAGCGAATCCTCATTGCCCTCGCCATCCACGGTGTCAAATGGCCACATCACGCGAGCCCGAAATGCGCCGATATCGACTGTGTCCCCGCAAGCCACCTGCCGATACGTTGCACCCGGGCGATTCAGGACCTCGGCAGGCGCGCTGTCCAGCGCATCGGCCGCGACCGCAATGGTTCCAACCGAAAACTGTTCGAGCACGGCAGGCAAACCACCCCAGTGGTCCTCATCCCAATGCGTCACAAAGACGGCATCGATATGGTGCACGTTGTTGCGAACCAACGCCGCAACCACACGCTCGTCGAGCCCGCAGTCGACGAGAGCTACTGCGCCGCCTTGGCGGATAAGAATCGCATCGGCCTGGCCCACATCGAGCACCGTCACCGAAGGCGGAGCGAATCGATCCCAATAGACGTACGGAATCGCAGCCAAGAGCATCAGGCATGCAAGCCCCACCGCCATAGGACGTGCACGGGGACGCGGCCACCAGACCAGCAGAACCGTCAGAAAACATGGCACTAGGTAAATCCACATGCTATCGGGCGGCACGCTCACGGATGCACCCGGCACGGCGGCAAACAGCTGCTCGAAAAACAGCGCGCAACGGGCGGCAATCATGGGCACAACGAGCGCCCAAGTCCGCAACGGTCCCACGAGCGAAAAGGGAGCCAGCACGATCGACACAGCGAGCAGAACGCTCACCACCGGACCGATGACCGCATTTGCCAACGGAGCAATGAGCGAGAATGTACCGAAGGCAGGAATGGTAATGGGAAGTGTCGCCAGTTGCGAGCACAGCGTGACGGAAAGCACGCTGGCAACGCCCGATGGCACACCTAGCTCACCCAAAGCGTAGGTCGCATAGGGACAAAAGCACAGAATGGCTAAGACGCTGGCGCATGAAAGCTGAAAGCCCATCTCGAACAGCACCGTCGGCCGCAGTAGCACAAAGATGGACATGGTTACGAAGAGTGCCGAAAGGCCGTGCCGACGACGCCCCGCGCCGTTTACGACAAGCGTCACGAACACCATGCAGCACGCGCGCACGGCCGAGGGAGACGCGCCCGTAAAGGCAGCGTAGCCCACAAGCGTTATCGCCAATATCGCCCGCTGAAGACCACGTGAGCACCGAGTCTTTTGCAATACACCCTCGATTACAAACCCCACGATAGCCAAATGGCTGCCCGAGACGGCGATAAGATGCGCCGTTCCCGTCACCGAAAACCAGTCGCCCGCCGGCTGGGCGCGCAGCTCGGCCGAACGACCACAGACGACACCGGCTATGAGCGCACGCGCCGGGTCGGTCGCAGGCGCGATGGACGCAAGCAGCCCATTTCGCAGCCGAAGCAGCGGCCTCGGAGAACCCTCATCGACCGACACAATCCGAACGGCTTTAACCTTGCGTACCTCGCCTCGAAGCACGCGCGATCGTCCATACGCATCGTTCTCAAAACGTGACACGCGACCGATAACACGCACGTGCGCCCCGACCTTGAACTCACGGTCACACGATAGGCGAACCGTTGCCAAGTTCTTACCGTCCGAGCGCGCCTCGCAGGTATAGGAATACACGTCGTCATTTATGGATGGGTCACCCTGCACGACAAACTCGAGACTGCTTGCCGCTCGACCGTCGAGCGCCTTCGAGGCGTTGAGCGCGCCCGCAGCCCACCACGCCGAGACGACCGCTCCCGCCACGAGACCGACGGACGCGGCATACAGCCACCGCTTCCAAGGGGCAAGCCGCGCACAAGATTGAGCCAGCACAACGAATACCGTCGCCGCAACGGGAATGGCCCATAGCAGCCCGACCGCCGGCGCCTGCTCCCTCAGCAGCGCATCAGCGGCCACGTTGAGCACCAAGGCGCAGCTCATGCACATGCCGGCACACAGGGCCATCGTCCACGGCATCAGGGGCCGCGGAGGCATCACATGTTCGCGCTCGGTCGCACTCATACGCAGATGCAATCTTTGATTTTGGCAAGCTTCTTCTCGCCGATTCCCGACACACGCATCAGATCGTCAACCGAGGCAAAAGCACCGTTCTTTGTACGCTCATCGATAATCGACTGTGCCACGGAGGGACCGATGCCCGAGAGCGTCTGCAGCTCTGCCGCGCTTGCCGTATTGATGTTGACTAGGCCCGTTGCGCCACTCACGCCCAATGATGCGGAAGCCCCACCATCAACACCGGCTTCCGCAATGGACGCCTGCTGCTCCCCCACCGTTGGAACGTGAATCTTCTGCCCATCGACGACCTTGGATGCCCGATTGAGCCCCGTAACGTCTGCCTCGGGCGCCAGCCCGCCGGCGGCATCTATCGCCTGAGCCACCCGCGCGCCGTCCTTGACGCGATATACACCGGGCGACACAACGGCACCATCAACATCGACATAAACCTCTGCCGCGGCAGACGCCTTAGACGAAGAGCCTTCGGATGTCTTTCCGCTCGAGGCATCGCCGGATCCCGGCTCCACTAACGAGCCCGAACCATCAGTGCGCTCAAACGACACGCCGCCAGTACCGCCGCCAAGGTTCGCCATCGCCAAGCCGCTCGCCATCGCAATGACGACCAGTATCGCCATCACCACTGCCTTATGACCGAGCAGCTTGTCCGCCAAGCGGTCCATCCGTTTGACCCGTTCGTGTTGTTCGCGCTGCGCCATAGCAAAACCTCCCAACAACATCGTGTCAGGAAAAGAGTCCTGCAACAGCCATTCTCCAAAACCGGTTTTCGCGGTCAAACCAAAAGCCGACCAAAACCTTGCGAAATACTGTCCATTTATTCAGGCACACGTCAGCAAATGAACACTTAGCCGCAAAATGCCCAGATAGCAAAAGACCGACGATGCAGACGCATCGTCGGTCTATGCACAAAATTACTCGTGATCTTGGTAAATCTCACGCGTAGCAAGCTCCGAATGTTTGCGTTTTAAGGTCTTAGGGGCCTTATACGTGTTGCTCTCGAAGTCAATGTACTCGGTCTGCTTGAGCAGGTGCTCGATCATCTCCTCATGATCGAACAACTCCCAGGCCTCATGCACGGCATCGAGTTTAGCGTGCGTCTCGGGACGACGCGGCATAAACAGCGTGCAGCAGTCGGGAGCGGCCTCAGTCGAAATATCGAACGTACCGATCTCCTCGGCACGCGCGATGATCTCCTGCTTGTCCGAACCGATGAGAGGGCGGAACACGGGGATCTTCACGGCCTCGTTGACGGCCATGATGTTCTCAAGCGTTTGGGAGGCAACCTGCCCAAGCGATTCACCCGTAACGATGGCCTTGGCACCCTCGATGTGTGCAATGCGCTCGGCAACCGAATACATAATGCGGCGATACATAATCACGCGCAGGTTGCTGGGACAGGTGACCGAAATCTCACGCTGGCAGTCGCCAAACGGCACCACGTACAGGCGGCCGATCTGGACACCTGGCTCAAGCGCACGGATGATGTCCTGCACCAAATACTCGCTCGTATCGGACGTCTGCGGACGACCGGAGAAATGTACCGGCACGCACACCGCGCCGCGACGCGCGAGCATCCAGGTCGCCACCGGAGAATCGATACCCGACGACAACAGCGTCACGACCTTGCCGGCAGAACCCACCGGCAGACCGCCCACGCCACGCTCGGAGCGCGCATACACGTAGACGCTACCCTGGACCACCAGTACGTGCACCATCGCATCGGGGTCGCGCATTTGAACCTTTTTATCGGGGAAGGCCTCGCACAGTACCTCGCCCACCTGACGATTGATATCAATCGAGGTGAGCTCATAGTCAGTATTGGAGCGCTTGGCGTGCACCTTAAACGAATCGAAAGGACCAAACTCGCGCAGTGCCTTCACGGCGGCGGCGCAGTACTCTTGCGGGTCGCGGTTGGTGTGATACGCCAAAGACACACGAGCAACGCCGGGAACGGTGCGAATGACACGCGCCGCCTCATCGGCCTGATGCTCGTTAAAGGTCACGAGAATATAACCGGAAATTCGAGACACGGCATTCACGGAAAAGGCGGCCAAGGCCGCCTTGATGTTATCCATGAGGATATGCTCAAAATGTGCGCGGTTCTTACCCTTCAGTCCAACCTCGTGATAGTGGACCAGGCAGACGCGAGCCGCCATTTAGGCTTCAGCAACCTTGTGGCCGAGCGCCTTCTCGTAACGGGCCTCGTCGTAAGAGATGTCGCCGTCGACAATCTCGTCCATAGCCATCGAAATGGTATCGGCACCGGAAAGCCCGATGGTGATGTCATCGACATCCTGGACGGCAAGCACGCGGTTGTGCTGGCCACGCAGCATGCTGTTAATGTCGCAGGCGCGCTTGGAGGCAAGCGAAGCGAGCAGGAAGCGGTTGTGATCGGTCTTCTCCAGAAGATCGTCAATGCAAGGCTTTACAACGGACACGGACCTCAGATCCTTTCATGCATATCGAGAACGCGAACGAGCTCATCGGTCGCGCGGTCGAGATCGTCATTAACCACGACGTCGTCGTAGCGGTCGGCAAGGGCAAGCTCATCGGCGGCGTTTGCCATACGCAGCTCAATCGTCTCGGGCGTCTCGGTACCGCGACCGACCAGGCGCTCGCGGAGTACCTCAAGCGAAGGCGGCTTGATAAAGATCAACACGGCCTCGGGGAAACGCTCCTTCACCTGCAGGGCGCCCTGGACATCGATCTCCAAAATCAGAGATGCGCCAGAGGCGAGCTTGGATGTGACCTCGCTCACCAACGTGCCGTAGCAGTTACCGTGGACCTCGGCCCACTCAACAAACTCACCGTTTGCCACGCGGCGGTCGAACTCCTCGCGCGTCAGAAAAAAGTAGTTGACGCCGTCGACCTCACCTTTGCGTGGTGCTCGCGTGGTAGCCGAAACCGTCAGGCCCAGGTTCGAGCGGCGCTCGCGCACACGAGTGACGAGCGTACCCTTCCCTGCGCCTGACGGTCCAGAAATCACAAAGAGCTTGGAATCCTGAGCGCTCACTTATTTGGTCAGCTGCTCGAGGAGCTGCTCGCGCTGACGGACGCCGAGGCCCTGGACGCGACGGGTAGCGGAGATACCAAGCTCCTCCATGATCTTGGCGGCCTTGGCCTTGCCATAACCAGGAAGAGACTCGATGAGGGTGGAAACCTTCATGCGGGAAGCGATGGGGTCATCGGAGTTGAGCACGGACTCGAGGGACTTCTCGCCCTTCTTGATCTGCTCGCGAAGCTCAGCGCGGGCGTGACGTGCGGCAGCAGCCTTCTCAAGAGCCTGCTTACGCTGCTCATCGGTAAGCTGAGGGAGTGCCATTCGTACCTCCAAATAGTTGGGTTATATCTGATTCAATAATTGGCATTTTAGCACGTAGAACGTACAAAATGCCCAATCGCGGCTCCATAGGTTAGACGATACCCGCAAAAAGTGCAATATACTGCGCCCAAAGTTAAGCCCCTGACCTGCGATTCCACACAAAGGATGGGAAAGTTTACGCAGGCACAGGGGCTATTTTGTGCTAATGAGACCCAAAAGTGGTGACTTAGGGGAATCTTTTACGCGATGTTTTCGACCAGCTCGGCGACAATGGCGTCAAAGGCGGCAACCGGATCGTCGGCGCCGGTGATGGGACGGCCCACCACAATGTGGCTTGCGCCACGCTCGATAGCCTGGGAAGGCGTCGCCACGCGGGACTGGTCGCCTAAGGCGGCACCCACCGGACGCACACCCGGAGTCACGATCAGGGCATCAGGACCCAGCAGCTCACGCATGTCGTGAGCCTCCATCGGCGAGCACACGATGCCATCGATGCCGTTGGCCTGAGCGAGCTTTGCCAGGCGGGCGGCCTCCTCGGCCACCGGCGACTCGACGCCAATCTCGCTCAAGGCATCCTGATTCATGCTCGTGAGCACGGTGATGGCGACGAGCTTGGCGCGGTCCTCGCGCGCCTCCTCGGCACCCTCGCGGCAGGCAGCGAGCATGGCGCCCGAACCCAAGCCGTGAACCGAGAGCAGGTCGGCACCGGCAAGCGAGGCCGAACGGGCGGCACCGCGAACCTGATGCGGAATATCATGGAACTTAAGGTCAAGGAAGACCTTAAAGCCCAGGTCCTTAAAGGTCTTGACGATCTCGGGGCCCTCAGCGTAATAGAGCGTCATACCAACCTTAAGCCAGGCGGCATGGCCCGAAAGCTCGTGGGCAAGCTCGAGCGCACGCTCGCGGTCGCAGTCGAGAGCGACGATTACGCGGTCGCGGGCATCGGTCTCTAGCATTCGAAAGCACCTACCAGTTCGTTGATGTCCTTCACGCCTTGGGACTCAGCCCAGGCCTCGAGCTCGTGCGCGATCTTGAGCGAAGCGCACGGATCGACGAAGTTGGCCATGCCGACCGACACGCAGGTGGCGCCGGCCAGGATAAACTCAGCCGCATCCTCGCCGGTCATGACACCGCCGACACCGTTGATGGGGATATCGACGGCCTGGGCAACCTCCCAGACCATGCGCACGGCGATGTGGTGGCACAGCGGGCCCGAAAGGCCGCCCTTGGGCTTGGCCACGCGGGACTTGCGGGTATGGACGTCGATGGCCATGCCCTGGATGGAGTTGATGACTGAAAGGCCGTCGGCGCCGGCAGCCTCGAGGGCCTTGGCGATCTCGGCGACGTTGACCGGAGCCATCTTCACGAACAGCGGCTTATCGGTCACCTTGCGGCAGGCAGCCATAACGGAAGAGGCGCCCTCGGGCGTGGAGCCCATGGCGGCACCGCCGGCGGCGATATTAGGGCAGCTCACGTTGATCTCGTAGCCGGCAGCCCAGGGGCACAGCTCGACATACATCTCGAGTGCGCGGACAAACTCGTCAACGGAGTGGCCGGCAACCTGACAGATGACCTGGCAGCCGTCCTTGGACAGCTGTTCGAGCCACGGACCGGACTCGCGGGCAAAGGCGGCCACGCCGGGGTTCTGAAGGCCCACGGAGTTGATCATACCGCCGGGAATCTCGGCCATGCGGGGCGCGGGATTGCCGGGCCAGGGCTCGGCAGCGCAACCCTTGGTGGTGATGGCACCCAGCTGGGAGACATCAAAGAAGTTCTGGAACTGCCAGCCGTAGCCAAAGGTACCGGCTGCGGTGTTGATGGGGTTTTGCATCTTGACGCCGCCGAAATCGACGGCCATGTTCACGGTACCCACTAGAAGACCACCACCTTGGAAGCATCGAACACGGGGCCGCACATGCAGGCGCCCTTCATACCGTCGACCGTCTCGACATTGCAGGTGTTGCAGGCGCCAAAGCCGCAGCTCATCATGCGCTCGAGCGACACCTCGCAGTACGCGCCGGCCTCGGCGGCAGCGGCGGCGACCTTCTTCATCATGACGGCGGGGCCGCAGCTGGCCACATAGTCGTAGCCGCCCTCGCCGAGCAGCTCGGATGCCGGGTCGGTGCAAAAACCGTGCGTGCCCAGCGTGCCATCATCGGTGCACACGTTAACCGTATCGCACAGCGCGCGGAACTCATCGACGCCCACGGCCTTGGACGCGGTGCCAAAGCCCAGGCACACGTCGACGGCTACACCCTGCTCGGCAAGCTTGTCGGCAAGGCACAGCACGGGCGGAACACCGATGCCACCGGCGACGAGCAGGGCCTTCCTGGTGCCCTCGGGTACCATCCAGCCACGGCCACCGGGGCCCAGCAGGTTAGAGGTGGAGCCAGGGCCCATCTGGGACAAACGACGGGTATCGTCGCCCACGACGGCGTACCACAGCTCGACGGTGCCAGCCTCGGCGTCGGCGCGGTAGTAGCTCAGGGGCACGCGAAGCAGCGAGGACGCATCGCCGGGTACGGCGATGTTCACAAACTGACCGGGCTTGAGCGCACTTGCAAGCTTGGGGGCCGAGATGACGAGCGAGAAGATGCCGTCGGCAATCTCCCGGTTCGAGACGACCTCGAAGTCGTGCATGCGTGCAGTGGAAGGTGTGGGCATAGACGCTCCAATCCCCCATGCGGTTGCATGGTCCAAACGAACAGAAAGCGCGGCACCGCAAGGGCGCCGCGCACAAAAGCGATAAGGCTATGCTAGCAGATGCAGCCGTCGGCAAGCGTCTGCTTACCGCCGACAAACACATCGGTGGCACGACCGGTGAGCGTGCGGCCGGCAAAACCGGAGTTCTCGGCGCGCGACTCGTAACCGTCCTCGCCAACCGTCCAGGTGGCGGACGCGTCGAACACGGTCAGGTCGGCAACGGAGCCCGCCTTGACCTGAACCTGGTCGAGACCCAGGATCTCACGCGGCTTGATGGCCATGAGCTCGACCATGCGGCCCATGCTCATCTTGCCCGTGTTGACCAGCTCGGTGAGTACGAGCGACAGCGAGGTCTCGAGGCCGATCATACCAAAGGGCGCAAGCTCGAACTCACGGGCCTTCTCCCACGGGGTGTGAGGAGCGTGATCGGTGACGATAACGTCGACGGTGCCGTCGATGACGCCCTGACGGATGGCCTCGGCATCCTCCTCGGTGCGCAGCGGCGGATTGACCTTGAGCGAGGTGTTGTAGGTCTCGTCCAAGTCGTTCTCGGTCAGAAACATGTGGTGCGGGGTGGCCTCGCAGGTCACCTGGACGCCAGCGGCCTTACCGGCACGCACGAGCTCGAGACCGTGAGCGGTGGAGATGTGCTGGATGTGCAGCTTGGCACCGGTCAGCTTGGCGATCTCGATGTCGCGGGCGATCTGGAGCTCCTCGCCGGCAGCCGGCCAGCCCTCGAGAGCCAGACGGGTCGAGACCTTGCCCTCGTTGATCTGGCCGTGGCCGACCAGGTCCTCGTCCTGGCAATGGCTCATAAAGACCTTGCCGAACATCTTGCTGTAGTCCATGCAGCGACGGAGCATACCCGCGCCCTGCACGCCGCGACCGTCGTCGGTGAAGGCGACGGCGCCGTGGGCGACCATATCGCCCATCTCGGACATGGCCTCGCCCTTAAGACCGCGGGTCATGGCGCCCGACGGATAGACGCGGCAGTGACCGACCTCGGCAGCGCGGGACTTGACGAACTCCACGACGGTGCCGTTATCGGTGACGGGATCGGTGTTGGGCATGGCGCACACGCCGGTAAAGCCGCCCTTGGCAGCTGCGCGGGTGCCGCTCTCGATGTCCTCTTTGACCTCGTAGCCGGGCTCGCGAAGGTGAACGTGCATATCCACCAGGCCAGGGACGAGGTACTTGCCGGAAAGGTCGCGGACCTCGGCTCCCTCGACGGCGAGATTCTCGCCGACCTCGGCGATCTTGTCGCCGTCAATCAGGACGTCAACGACACCGTCAAGCTCGACGGACGGGTCGACGACGTGGGCATTCTTAAGAAGCAAGGCCATTATCGGCACCTCCAAGCAACAGATACAGGATAGCCATACGCACGCAGATACCGGCGTAGACCTGCTCCAGGATGACGGAGCGTTGCGGGTGGTCGGCCATATAGGAGTCGAACTCGACGCCGCGGTTGATGGGGCCCGGGTGGCAGATGATCGCATCGGGCTTCATGAGCTTCTCGCGGTCCTTGGTCAGACCGAAGAGCTTGTGGTACTCACGAATGGTCGGGAACGGGGCACCCTCGAGGCGCTCCTGCTGCACGCGCAGCATGTAGACGACGTCCAGCTCGGGCAGGACGGAATCGAGGTCGCTCGTCACGTGGTCGCAGCCCAGGACCTCGGGCGCCGGCGGCAACAGCGTGCCGGGGGCGACGGCGTAGGTCTCGCAGCCCATGATCTTAAGGGCGGGAATCAGCGAGCCGCAGACACGGGAGTGCGCGATATCGCCGACGACAGCGACCTTCAGACCGTGGAAGTCACCCTTGTGCTCCCAGATGGTGTACAGGTCGAGCAGGGCCTGCGTGGGATGGTTGTGCTTGCCGTCGCCGGCGCAGATGACGCTCGCGGGCGAGTTCTGCGTGACGATGTAGGGAGCACCGGCGTGCTTATCGCGCACGACGATGCAGTCGATCTTATAGGCGTTGAGGGTCTCGACGGTGTCGACGAGGCTCTCGCCCTTGACCGTGGAGGTCGAGGAGCCGCCAAAGTTGAGGCTGTCGGCCGAAAGACGCTTCTCGGCGAGCTCGAAGGAGCTACGGGTGCGCGTCGAGGGCTCGTTGAACATGTTGACGATGGTCTTACCCTTGAGCGTGGGGACCTTCTTGATCGCACGCTCGTTGACCTCAGAGAACGCCTTGGCGGTCTCGAGGATGAGCTTGATGTCCTCTTCGGAGTACTCGGTAATGTCGATCAGGTGCTTATGGTTGAACGCCACGGTACTACTCACCTCCCAGCGGCGCGGAGCCCACGTGGGAACCCGGCGCGACGTCGTTAATCTCGACGGCGGTGTGGCCGTCGACTTCCTTCATATATAGGTGCACGTTCTCCTCATGCGACGAGGGAACGTTCTTGCCGACAAAGTCCGGCGAGATGGGGAGCTCGCGGTGACCGCGGTCAACGAGAACTGCCAGCTCAATACGGCTCGGACGGCCCAGGTCCATGACGGCGTCCAGAGCAGCGCGGATGGTACGACCCGTGTACAGGATGTCGTCCACCAGCACGACGCGCTTGCCGTCGACGCTAAAGGGAATGTTGGTGGCGTGGATCGCGGGAGCGAAATTGGTCGCATAGTCATCGCGGTAGAAGCTGATGTCCAGGCTGCCGAGCGGAACTTCGACGCCCTCGATCTCCTTGATCTCCTCGGCGAGCTTCTTTGCCAGAAGGTCGCCGCGCGTGACGATGCCGACCAGAGCGAGGTCTTCACAGCCCTCGTTGCGCTCGAGAATCTCGTGCGCGATGCGGGTCATCGCTCGATTGACGGCGGTCTCGTCCATGATGACCGCCTTGGGGGAAGTCGTGCCCATCGATCTCCTTCCTCACATGTCTTGACTGCTGACACAGTCAAAAAAATAGATGCCCGACCGCTTAAAGCGGACCAGACACCCACAGGAAAGGCTGCTCGCATGGCAGCTATGTAATTCCATGTGGGTATCTCGTACCCCTTTAATGGTCAAGGGATAGTGTAGCCAACCTCGAGCTTAATTGCGAGCATAAATACAGAGCAATCCGTAAACGGAGCCCAATGCTCCATAAACCTATATATATTTGTGGGACGAGCTTGAAAACGCACGCACGAGCTGGCATAATCCCCTCTGCTGCACGCAAATCGGATCTACGTCCAGGGCCGTGGCGTGGGCACTATCGCCAAAAGAGGAATATCTCTGTGTAGATTGCGCACAGGGAGCGACTTCTGTGCTATAGTTCAGGCTTGTTTGTTAACGCGACATGTTCGTTTGTCGCCCAAGGAGGGTCAGTTATGTCCAAAGTTTGCGAAGTTTGCGGTAAGCACCCCGTTGCCGGTCGCTCCATCAGCCACTCTCACCGCGTCACCAACCGTAAGTTCCGCCCCAACATCCAGCGCGTCTACGTTGTCGTCGATGGTCACCGTCGCAAGATGAACGTTTGCTCCACCTGCCTCAAGTCTGGCAAGGTTGCGCGCTCCTAAATAAGGTCTTACCAACAAGTACCTCGGACTCTCCGGGTCAAAGACCTCGCGTTCATATAGAACTTACCAAAGGCGTCCTCCCCTACGGAGGGCGCCTTTTTGCACTCATTGGGGACAGACTTACATGAGTGTTTGCAGATGTCAAAGGGATCGTAACCCAGCTGGTATGCCCTGTAGCTTGACCAGCGGTACGCCTCGATTGAGCCAAGCGCACCTTTCACGAGATTGAGACGAATATAGTCGAGCAGCTGCACCGCCTGCGTGTCTGACTCAACCGCGACCCGCGAATAGCAATTGTCAAGAAGATGCCCCGTTCTTCCCGTTTTCCGATTGAAATTCTCATGTAAGTCTGTCCCCAATGAGCGGGGCGATGCAGCAGGCAGATAGTTTTAGTTAAAGCGTTTCAGTTTATTGAAGCGTTTTAGTGTGCCTTTTACGGGAATCTTACCGTTCGCCGAATAATTTCTTGCTATCATGCAAGGCGTAGGGTAAATCTCCGATCGCAAGGAGACACAAATGGTGAAAAAGTCACCGGAAAACACTACTCCCGCAATTGTGGACAACGTAGAGGCGCTTGAGGCTAAACTCGCTCAGATGCGAGAGGCCCAGGCGCTTTTTGCTACGTACACGCAGGAGCAGGTCGACAAGATCTTCTATGAGGCCGCCATGGCCGCCAACAAGGCTCGTATCCCGTTGGCGAAGATGGCCATCGAGGAGACCGGCCGCGGCGTTCTTGAGGACAAGGTCATCAAGAACCACTACGCCGCAGAGTACATCTACAACGCTTACAAGAACACCAAGACCTGTGGTGTCCTGGAGCGCGACGAGGCTTACGGCATCACCAAGATCGCCGAGCCCGTCGGCATCGTGGGCGCCGTCATCCCGACGACCAACCCCACCTCCACCGCGATCTTCAAGACGCTGATCTGCCTGAAGACCCGCAACGCCATCATCATCTCCCCGCACCCGGCTGCCGCCAAGTGCACCATCGCCGCCGCCAAGCTCGTGCTTGACGCCGCCGTCAAGGCCGGCGCCCCCGAGGGCATCATCGGCTGGGTCGATGTCCCCTCCATCGAGCTGACCAACATGGTCATGCGCGACGTCGACATCATCCTCGCCACCGGTGGCCCGGGCATGGTCAAGGCCGCTTACTCCTCGGGCAAGCCCGCCCTGGGCGTTGGCGCCGGTAACACCCCGGTCGTCATCGACGACACCGCCGACGTGCTGCTCGCCGTCAACTCCATCATCCACTCCAAGACCTTCGACAACGGCATGATCTGCGCCTCCGAGCAGTCCGTGACCGTCATCGACACCATCTATGACCAGGTCAAGGCCGAGTTCCAGAAGCGCGGCTGCTACTTCGTCAAGCAGGGTGCCGAGATGGAGGCCCTGCGTGCCGCCATGTTCAAGAACGGCGCTCTCGATCACCGCATCCCCGGCATGGCCGCTGCCAAGATCGCCGAGCTCGCCGGCATCGAGGTTCCCGCCAAGACCAAGATCCTGATCGCCGAGGTCACCTCCACCGACCCCGCCAAGGAGGAGTTCTCCCACGAGAAGCTCTCCCCGGTCCTGGCCATGTACCACGCCAAGGACTTCCAGGAGGCCGTCGACAAGGCCGAGCACCTGGTGCTTGCCGGTGGCCCGGGCCACACCGCCTCTCTGTACGTGCACCCCGCCCAGGCCGAGAAGATCAGCCTGTTCGAGCACGTCATGAAGGCCTGCCGTATCGTCATCAACACCCCGTCCTCGCACGGCGGCATCGGTGACCTGTACAACTTTGGCATGAAGCCGTCTCTGACCCTGGGCTGCGGCTCCTGGGGCGGCAACTCCGTCTCCGAGAACGTTGGGGTGAAGCACTTGATCAACGTTAAGACTGTGGCCGAGCGCCGTGAGAATATGCTGTGGTTCCGCGCTCCCGAGAAGGTCTACTTCAAGAAGGGTTCCACGCCCGTCGCCCTCGACGAGCTGGGCAACGTCATGGGCAAGAAGCGCGCCTTCATCGTCACCGACCAGTTCCTCTTCAAGAATGGCAACACCCGCGCCATCGAGGCCAAGCTCGACGAGATGGGCATCGCCCACGACTGCTTCTACGACGTCGAGCCCGATCCGTCGCTGCAGTGCGCACGTCGCGGCGCCAAGCAGATGGCTCTCTTTGAGCCGGACGTCATCATCGCCGTCGGCGGTGGCTCCGCTATGGACGCCGGCAAGATCATGTGGATGATGTACGAGCACCCCGAGTGCAAGTTTGAGGACATGGCCATGGACTTCATGGACATCCGCAAGCGTATCTTCACCTTCCCCGAGATGGGCAAGAAGGCCTACTTCGTCGCCGTCCCGACCTCTTCGGGTACCGGCTCCGAGTGCACGCCGTTCGCCATCATCACCGACAAGGAGACCGGCATCAAGTGGCCGCTCGCCGACTACGCGCTGCTCCCCAACATGGCTATCGTCGACGCCGACAACTGCATGACCGCCCCGCGCGGCCTGACCGCTGCCTCCGGCATCGACGTCATGACCCACGCCATCGAGTCCTACGTCTCCATCATGGCTTCCGACTACACCAAGGGCCTCTCCGAGCGCGCTGCCAAGCTCGTCTTCGAGAACCTGCCCTCCAGCTTCACGAACGGCGCCAAGGATCCGCACGCCCGCGAGGAGATGCACAACGCCTCCTGCATGGCCGGTATGGCCTTCGCCAACGCCTTCCTGGGCCTCAACCACTCCATGGCCCACAAGCTCGGCGCTTTCCATCACCTGCCCCACGGCCTCGCAAACGCTGTCATCCTGACCCGCGTCATGCGCTACAACGCCGCCGAGGCACCCGTCAAGATGGGTACCTTCTCCCAGTATCCTTACCCCAACGCGCTGCACAACTACGCCGAGATGGCCAAGTACTGCGGCATCGAGGGCAAGGACGACAAGGAGGTCTTCGAGAACTTCATCACGAAGCTCGAGGAGCTCAAGGACTTCATCGGCGTCAAGAAGACCATCGCCGACTACGGTGTTGACGAGCAGTACTTCCTCGACACCCTCGACGAAATGACCGAGCAGGCATTCAACGACCAGTGCACCGGCGCCAACCCGCGCTACCCGCTCATGAGCGAGATCAAGGAGCTCTACCTGGACGCCTACTACGGCCGCGAGCCCCAGGATTACGCCGTCTGCTAGTTTTAGCACGGTTTTTAACGGCGGGGGTGCACGGGTGTTTCACACACCCCCGCCGTCGCTTCTATCGCATCGTTGAAAGGATGCAACCATGCTGCTACCCGATTCCAAGACCGAGCTCGTCCGCCGTGGCAACAAGGTCGTTTACGACCTGGGCGACAAGATTGTCAAGGTCTTTAACGAGACCAAGCCTGTCTCCGACGTGTTCAACGAGGCTTTGAATCTTGCCCGCATCAATGAGTGCGGCATCCGCAGCCCCAAGGCGCTCGAGGTTTCCCAGCTCGAGAACGCCAACGGCTGGGCGCTCGTGACCGAGAAGGTTCCGGGCACCACCCTTGCCGAGAAGATGACTGCCGAGCCCCAGCGCTTTGGTGAGTACCTCGAGATGTTCGTCGACCTCCAGATCGAGATCCACGGCTACACCTCCCCGCTGCTCAACCGTCAGCGCGACAAGTACGCCCGCATGATCGACAGCCTTGATCAGCTCAATGCCACCACGCGCTACAACCTTCAGGAGCGTCTGGACGGCATGACCAAGGAGTTCAAGGTCTGCCACGGCGACTTCAACCCCTCCAACGTCATCGTCGGCGACGACGGTCAGCTCTATGTGTGCGACTGGGCACACGCTACCCAGGGCTCCCCTGCTGCCGACGTTGCCACCACCTACCTGCTCTTTGCCCTCAACAGCAAGGATCAGGCCGAGGCCTACCTGGAGCTCTACTGCGACCGCGCCGACATGCCCATGCAGGTCGTGCGTCAGTGGACGAGCATCGTCGCCGCTTCCGAGCTCGCTCGCAAGCGCAACGTGAACGATGAGTTCCTGAAGAACTGGATCGACGTCGTCGATTATCAGTAATATCTGAGCGATTCATTTCGCATCGGAGGCACAAAGGAAAACCCCGCAGTTCAGAATGAACTGCCTCCCATTTCTTGGACACAAGAAATGGGAGGCTTTTTTATGGC